>NZ_LZHA01000059.1:0-20860 GCF_001690335.1 Gilliamella sp. Gris1-4
TAGCAACAACACCTGCACCAACAGTACGACCACCTTCACGAATCGCAAAACGTAAGCCGTCTGCCATTGCGATTGGGTGAATTAATGATACTGTCATTTTGATGTTATCACCAGGCATTACCATTTCTACGCCTTCTGGTAATTCGATAGTACCAGTTACGTCAGTTGTACGGAAGTAGAACTGTGGACGGTAACCTTTGAAGAATGGAGTGTGACGACCACCTTCATCTTTGCTTAAGATATACACTTCTGATTCGAAATCAGTATGTGGTGTGATTGAACCTGGTTTTGCAAGTACTTGACCACGTTCGATTTCTTCACGTTTTGTACCTCGTAGTAATACACCAACGTTTTCACCTGCACGGCCTTCGTCAAGTAATTTACGGAACATTTCAACACCAGTACAAGTTGTTTTAGCAGTTGGTTTGATACCAACAATTTCAACTTCTTCACCAACTTTGATTACACCGCGTTCAACACGACCAGTTACTACTGTACCACGTCCTGAAATTGAGAATACGTCTTCAATTGGTAATAGGAATGGTTTGTCGATATCACGCTCTGGTTCTGGAATGTAGCTATCTAATGCTTCTGCTAATTCAACAATTTTGTCTTCCCATGCTGCATCGCCTTCTAACGCTTTAAGCGCAGAACCACGAATTACTGGTGTATCATCACCAGGGAAATCATATTGAGATAGAAGTTCACGTACTTCCATTTCAACTAATTCTAATAACTCTTCGTCATCAACCATATCACATTTATTTAAGAATACGATGATGTAAGGAACACCTACTTGACGACCTAAAAGGATGTGTTCACGAGTTTGTGGCATAGGACCATCTGTTGCTGCTACTACTAAGATAGCACCGTCCATTTGTGCCGCACCAGTGATCATGTTTTTAACATAGTCAGCATGGCCTGGGCAGTCTACGTGTGCATAGTGACGAGTTGGTGTATCATATTCAACGTGTGAAGTGTTGATGGTGATACCACGTGCTTTTTCTTCTGGTGCGTTATCGATTTGATCGAATGCACGAGCTTGACCGCCGTATTTTTTAGCAAGTACAGAAGTAATTGCAGCAGTTAAAGTTGTTTTACCGTGGTCAACGTGGCCGATTGTACCAACGTTTAGATGGGGTTTTGTACGTTCAAATTTTTCTTTAGACATCTTAATGTTCCTTTATTAAATCACTTCCCTTAAGTTATTAAGGGAAGCGTTACTTTATTTAGATAAAATTATTTTGCTTTACGAGCTTCAATAATTGCGGTTGCAATATTTGTTGGTGCTTCATTGTACTTCAAGAACTCCATTGAGTAAGAAGCACGACCTTGAGTTTGTGAACGAAGGTCTGTTGCATAACCAAACATTTCTGAAAGTGGTACTTGCGCTTTAACTGTTTTACCAGTTGCAGTATCTTCCATTCCTTCGATCATACCACGACGACGGTTTAAGTCACCGATAACATCACCCATATAATCTTCTGGAGTTTCAACTTCTACTTTCATAATCGGTTCTAAAAGCACAGGTTTAGCTTTCATGAAGCCGTCTTTAAATGCCATTGAACCGGCAATTTTAAATGCCATTTCTGATGAGTCAACATCATGGTAAGAACCATCAAAGATAGTAACTTCAACATCAACGATTGGGTAACCAGCAAGAACACCATTTTTCATTTGTTCTTGACAGCCTTTGTCAACTGCAGGGATGTATTCTTTAGGAACCACACCACCAACGATTTCATTGTTGAATTTGTAGCCTTCGCCACCAGCTTCCAATGGTTTGATTTTCAACCATACATGACCGTACTGACCACGACCACCAGACTGACGAACAAATTTACCTTCTTGTTCTACTTCATTGCGAATTGTTTCACGGTAAGCAACTTGTGGTTTACCGACATTTGCTTCCACCTTAAATTCACGTTTCATACGGTCAACGATAATTTCTAAGTGAAGCTCACCCATACCAGAAATAATAGTTTGACCTGATTCTTCATCAGTGTGAACACGGAATGAAGGGTCTTCTTGAGCAAGTCTACCTAAAGCAAGACCCATTTTTTCTTGGTCAGCTTTAGTTTTTGGTTCAACAGCAACCGAAATTACGGGTTCAGGGAATTCCATTCTTTCAAGAATAATTGGTGCGCTTTCAGCACAAAGTGTATCACCAGTTGTGACATCTTTAAGACCGATTGCTGCTGCAATGTCCCCTGCGCGAACTTCTTTAATTTCTTCACGTTTGTTAGCGTGCATCTGAACGATACGACCAAAACGTTCTTTTTTATCTTTTACAGAGTTAAGAACAGTATCACCAGAGTTAACAACACCAGAGTAAACACGGAAGAATGTTAAGTTACCAACAAATGGGTCTGTTGCGATTTTGAACGCTAATGATGAGAATGGTTCATCATCACTTGAGTGACGTTCAGCAGCTTCACCATTTGGTAATTCACCTTTGATTGCTGGTACATCAGTTGGTGCTGGTAAATATTCAATAACCGCATCAAGCATGAATTGCACACCTTTGTTTTTAAAGGCACTACCACAAGTTACTAAGATGATTTCGTTGGCAAGTACGCGTTCGCGTAATGCTGTTTTCACTTCTTGTTCAGTTAACTCTTCACCACCAAGGTATTTTTCCATTAACTCTTCGCTTGCTTCAGCTGCAGTTTCCATTAAGAATGAACGCCATTCTTCAACTTGGTCAACCATATCAGCTGGCACATCTTCATAAGTAAATGTTACGCCTTGATCAGCATCATTCCAGTTAATTGCTTTACGTTTAAGTAAATCAACAACACCAGTAAATCCTTCTTCAGCACCGATTGGTAAAACTAAAGGAACTGGAACCGCTGCTAAACGAGTTTTGATTTGATCAACAACACGTAAGAAGTTAGCTCCCATACGGTCCATTTTGTTGACAAATGCAATACGTGGAACTTTATATTTGTTTGCTTGACGCCATACAGTTTCTGATTGAGGTTGAACACCACCAACCGCACAGTAAACCATTACTGCACCATCAAGAACACGCATAGAACGTTCAACTTCGATTGTGAAGTCAACGTGTCCCGGGGTGTCGATGATGTTGATACGGTGTGGTTCAAATTGTTGACCCATACCAGACCAGAAAGCTGTTGTTGCCGCAGATGTGATAGTAATACCACGTTCTTGTTCTTGTTCCATCCAGTCCATGGTAGCTGCGCCATCATGAACTTCACCAATTTTGTGACTAACGCCAGTATAAAACAAAATACGTTCAGTCGTTGTTGTTTTACCTGCGTCAATATGTGCACTGATACCGATGTTACGGTAGCGTGCTATAGGGGTTGTACGAGCCATATTAATCCTCTGTTTAGAATCGTTTGCTTAATAAAACATCATTTTGGTGACCGATAGCAGATAAGGGCTATCAGTCTTAATTCAAGTCACTTATACAATTATAAGTGCGAATATTACCAACGATAGTGTGCAAACGCTCTATTAGCTTCAGCCATACGATGAACATCTTCGCGTTTTTTCACAGCGGTACCTTTGTTTTCAAAAGCATCCATAAGTTCATTCGCTAGGCGTAAAGCCATTGATTTATCGCCACGTTTACGTGCAGCATCTACAATCCAACGCATTGCAAGTGCATTACGACGAACTGGACGCACTTCAACAGGAACTTGGTATGTAGAACCACCAACGCGACGAGACTTAACTTCTACAGTTGGTCTTACGTTATCTAGTGCAACTTCAAAAGCTGCTAAGTGGTCTTTTCCACTACGCTCAGCTAATTTATCAAGAGCTGAATATACGATTGATTCTGCGATAGATTTTTTACCATCTATCATTAAAATATTTACAAATTTCGCCAGTAACTCTGAACCGAACTTCGGATCAGGAAGAATTTTTCTTTGACCGACAACATGACGACGTGGCATTGGAATACTCCGTTTATATGTTATAAATTTTCAGGTTTACCCAAAACTCAAATGAGTTAAATGGAATTATATAGTTTGGCCTTACTTAACGGAGTTCCATTAAGCTTTAGGTCGTTTAACACCGTATTTAGAACGGCTTTGTTTGCGATCTTTAACACCTGCGCAGTCTAATGCACCGCGAACAGTGTGGTAACGAACACCTGGTAAGTCTTTAACACGACCACCACGGATTAAAATTACGCTATGCTCTTGTAGATTGTGACCTTCACCACCGATATAAGAAGTAACTTCAAAACCGTTAGTTAAACGTACACGACATACTTTACGTAATGCTGAGTTTGGTTTTTTCGGTGTAGTTGTGTAAACACGAGTACAAACACCGCGTTTTTGCGGGCATGCTTCAAGGGCAGGAACGTTGCTTTTTGCTTCCTTTAGTGCTCTTGGTTTGCGTACCAGCTGATTAATTGTTGCCATTAATAAGCTCCTGATTAATTAAAATAAATTTAAAATTGCTTTTTAGATACGTAATTAATAACTGTAGACCAAAACCTATGTGTATAAGTTTTGGGTCGCAAGATTCTAGACTCCAGGGGAGATAATGTCAAGTTTTTGCGATCAATAAGTTCTTGATCTTGGTGTTAATTGTTTATCGAAGGCGGTCGCTATTTTAATAGAAAGACACTAGATTTTAATTTTTATAATTAGGTACTGAGTATAGCACAATAAGTGCGTTAGGTATTTAGAAAAATTTCCCCATCGTAAGTAACGATGGGGAGTCATTTTTATTGATGATCAATAAAAATAAATTTTAAAGCAAATAGTAAAGCAAAAATTATTACACAAAGATTTAATTGTTTAAATTTGCCAGTAAAGGTTTTTAACACTACATAAGAGATAAAACCTAGTGCAACCCCTTCAGTAATTGCAAAGGCAAATGGCATCATAATTGCTGTAATAAAAGCTGGTGTTGCCTCTGTTAAGTCAGACCAGTTAACTTTAACTAAGCTTGAAACCATTAAAATGCCAACAAAAATAAGTGCGCCTGATGTTGCATAGGTAGGTACTAAATGTGCCAGTGGCGAGAAAAAGGCTACCAATAAGAATAATAGTCCAACTACTACTGCGGTTAATCCTGTTCGACCGCCCACAGAGATACCTGCGGAACTTTCAATATAAGTTAACACTGATGATGTACCAAATAATCCACCTAAAGAGGAGCTAAAACTATCAATTAACAGCGCTTGACGCATTTTGGGGAATCGACCTTTTTCGTCACTAATGCCTGCTTTATCTGTTAGTGCTAAAATAGTGCCTGATGAGTCGAATAAGCTGACAATCATTATTGAAAATATTACACCCATAATACCAATATTTAACGAACCTGCCAGATCAACATGGCCAACAACACTAGTTACACTAGGTGGCATAGACACAATGCCTTGGTAACTGATATTTGGATCAAGCCATAGTGCAAGTAGTGTTACTACTAAAATCGAAATTAATACAGCAGCATGAAAGTTGCGTGCCGCTAAAATAACAATAATGAAAAAACCTAGTGATCCTAATAGGACTTTAAGCGATAAGATATTCCCCATAGTTAATAGTGTGGAAGGAGAAGCGACTACAATGCCCATATTTTGAAATCCCATAAAAGCAATAAATAGTCCAATACCTGCACTAATACCTACACGCAGACATTGTGGAATATGTTCAATTAACCAGTGACGAACTTTAAATAGTGATAACGCAAAAAAGATTAAAGAACCCCAAAATATCGCTCCCATACCAATTTGCCAAGAATAGCCCATTGCCCCACATATGCCATAGGCAAAAAAGACGTTAAGCCCCATGGCAGGTGCTAATGCAATTGGTAAATTGGCAAATAGCCCCATTAAAATGGTAGCAAAGGCTGTTACGATACAAGTTAGAACAAAAACAGCAGAAGTATCCATACCTGTTGCTGATAAGATGGAAGGATTCACGAAGATGATATAAACCATTGTTAAAAAGGTAGTACAACCAGCGATAATTTCAGTACCGATAGTTGTTTTTTTCTCTTTCAATTGAAAGGTTTTTTCGAATATTGACTTCATAAGTTTAGGCCTAATTTAGATTGATAAGTAAGAGTAAAAGTTTATAAACAGTTTTACCTATTTTTTACTAAAGGGGAAAAATAAAAAAGATGAGGAGTATTTACTCCGCACCTTCAAATAAACAAAAATTTTCCAGCGTCAATTATTGCTAGTTATTTATTTTGGTCAAGCGTTATTCTAGTTATTTCTCTTTGCTGTATTATAATGTTACAGAATCAGGTTTATTTAACGTGATTTTTACTTTAAGAATTCTATGACTTTCTACTTCAGCTACTTCAAATAAATAATCGCCAATTTGCAAGGTTTCACCAACATTGAGTAAATGTTGAGCTTTTTCCATTAATAGCCCCGCTAGGGTATGATATTCACGTTTATCATCGATCGGTATTGGTACAAAACGGACTAGCTCTTCAACTGGAATATAACCATTAGCAATCCAGCTATTATCATCTAGACATTGAATATCATGTTTAGCATCAATTTCCTCTTCTTCTGTTGGAAAATCACCAGCAATGGTTTCGATAATATCTGTTACCGAGACAACCCCCTGCATTGAACCAAATTCATCAACCACAAAAGCAAAATGAGTTTTGGCCTTTTTAAATTGTTCTAATGCAACCAGTAACGATACGGTTTCTGGAAAGATTAAAGGTTGTTTGATTAGTGAGTGTATATCGATCGGTGCTTTGCTTTGTAGTACATCTTTTAAAAGGTCATTAACTTGGATAATACCTAAAGGCTCATCAATTGAGTCATTATCAGTGACAACTAAACGAGAATGAGGATTATCAAAAATTTCTTTTATTATAACATCACGATCGTCATTAATATTGACCATATCAACATCAAGTCGAGATGTCATAATGCTACTGACCGAACGCTGTGCAAGTCCAAGTACTCGTTCAACCATGCTGAGTTCTTGATTATTAAACACTGATACTTTTTTATTAGTATCAGATACGATATCAATATTATGAGTATCTGGATCTTCCTCAGCATCACCTTTTAGTAGATGTAAAATAGCTTCTGCAGTACGTTCTCGTAGCGGTTTTTTATTTAATGCTTTACGGCGATTTAGTATGGCTAATTGATTAAAAAATTCAATCATGATTGAGAAACCGATCGCCGCATATAAGTAACCTTTTGGAATAATAAAATCAAAACCTTCGGCAACAAGGCTAAATCCTATCATTAATAAGAAGCTCAAACATAGGATCACAATGGTTGGATGGGCGTTGACAAAATTAGCCAATGGTTTGCTTGCAACCATCATAATACCTATTGCTATACAAACGGCAATAATCATCACTGGGATATGTTCGACCATTCCAACAGCTGTAATGACTGAATCAAGCGAGAACACTGCATCAAGTACAACTATTTGAGCAACGACAGTCCAGAAGTGGGATGTCTTTTTAGGTTTACCATCTTCATTTGATGTGCCTTCAAGGCGTTCATTTAGCTCCATGGTAGCTTTAAATAGCAAAAATATACCACCAATTAGCATAATTAGTTGTCGGGCATTAAAACTGATCTCGGATATCGAAAATAGCGGTGTAGTAAGTGTGACTAACCAACCCGTAAACATTAATAATAAAATTCGAGTGATTAATGCAAAAGCAAGACCTGTAACGCGGGCTTTATCTCGTTGTTGGGGGGGAAGTTTCTCGGCAAGAATGGCTATAAAAACAATGTTATCAATACCAAGGACGATTTCAAGTACAACCAGAGTGGATAAGCCAATCCAGATTGTAGGATCCATGATCCATTCCATATGTCAGGTGATTACCTCTAATAAATACAGCACATGCTGCGTTGTAATTCTGTCTGTAATTGAGCAAATAATCAATAAAATATTTATAAAAATTGCATATCCTGTTAAAAACTTTCCGTTAACTATATGTTTCAGTATAAATTTAGCTTTTCCAAAATGTTGGTGTGAATAAAACTAGTAAGGTAAATATTTCTAATCGCCCAAATAACATGTCAACCACCATTACCCATTTTACTATATCACTAACACTAGCAAAATTATCACTTACACTACCAAGACCGACCCCTAAATTGTTAAGTGATGATGCTACTATGTAAAAAGAGTCAGTGGCATCAATGCCTGTTGCCATAATAATAAATAAGCTAACTAAAAAGACCAACGTATATGCAGAAAAGAATCCCCAAATCGCTTCAATTATGCGTTCAGAAACCACGCGATTATTTAATTTTAAAGTATAAATAGCGTTAGGATGAATAAGGCGCTTTAGTTCACGTGAGCCTTGCATAAACAAAATTAACACACGAACCACTTTTAAACCGCCACCCGTTGATCCCGCACAACCACCAATAAATGAAGCGCACAATAAAAAGATTGGTAATGATGATGGCCATGTGTTGATATCATCGACACTAAAGCCTGCTGTTGATGATATAGATACCACTTGTAAAATAATTTTATCAATGCTCAGGCGGTGTGGTTTATAGAAATAAATAACAATTGTGCAGATAGCAACTAGTATCAGTAGAATAAATATAAATGTTCTGAACTCTTGATCACGCCAGTACTCTTTAATCGAAAAGCCACTTAGTGCGGCAAAATGGAGCGCAAAATTACAGCCGGATAAAATCAAAAAGAGGGTGACGATGTAATTGATTACTGGACTGTTAAAATAGGCTAAATTATCATCATGGGTTGAAAACCCTCCCATTGATATCGTGGAGAAACTATGTGACACAGCATCAAATACATTCATACCAGCCAGCCAGAGACAAATAGCACAAAGCGTTGTTAGCAAAATATAAATTGACCAAAGTGTTTTAGCTGTTTCAGCAATACGTGGACGCATTTTACTGTCTTTTTGCGGACCGGGAATTTCGGCACGATAAAGTTGCATTCCCCCTACCCCCAGTAATGGTAAGATAGCAACAGCTAGCACGATAATCCCCATCCCTCCAAGCCATTGCAATAATTGGCGATAGAAAAGTAAAGCTTTAGGTAGATGATCTAACTTAACAATTGTGGTGGCACCTGTTGTGGTTAAGCTTGAAAATGATTCAAAAAATGCAGTATTTAAATTTAAATTAATATGTGTATCAAAAATAAAAGGAAAAGCGCCAATTGATCCTAGAACAACCCAAAATAGTACGACGATAAAAAAGCCTTCACGTGTGCTCAGCTCGTGGCGATGATTACGATTAGGAAACCATAGTGCAATTCCTAAAATTAAGGCAACAAAAAAAGAGCGAACGAAAATTGCACCAGCCCCATCGCGATAGATTAATGCAACAAGTGCTGGTAATAACATGAATATCGATAATAGGGATACTAATAAACCGATAATTCGTAAAATTGATCGCCAATGCATCATGATGATAGTCTCTACTTAAATCCACGTGATGCTTTGATAAGATCATAGGCCGCTTGAATCTCTTGTGCACGTTTTTTGGCGGCTTCAAGCATCTCTTTCGGTAAGCCTTTCGATACTAACTTATCAGGATGATGCTCATTCATTAATTTACGATAAGCTCTTTTTATTTCTGAGATTTCAGCTGTAGCTGCAACACCTAAAATTTTGTAAGCATTTTGTAGGTCGGATTGTGGTGAGCGACCTTGATAATTTCCATAATTATTACTGCGTTGGTATTGGCCTCGTTGTCCGTGTTGGTTACTATAGCCATTTTGACGGAAGTGATAACTTCCCATCATCATTTGGATATATATTGCCATTTGTTGACGTGGAATATTAAATTCTTCAGCCACAATAAATAAAATTTGTTGTTCTTTTTCGTCTAAAACGCCATCAACTAATGCGGCTTGGATCAATTGCTCACAAAAAATATTTAACACATTACGTCGAAAACGATATTGTGCGTATAGCTCAGCCAAACGAGATCTTAGTGGGTAGTTACTTGCTTTACCATTATTAAATGAATCTTGTGCTAGTTTTCGGCCGTTTCGGTCAAGTTGTAATCTATCCATAAATTGACTGGCAAGATTAATATCATCTTGTGTGACGACCCCTTTAGCTTTACTTAAGTGACCTAGAACTTCAAAAACAACAGTTAAATAAAGTGTTGGATTTGCTTGTGTTCTTTGTTCGGTCAATTTATTACAAAACGTACGGTAAAGCATTGGCCCAACAAAAAGCCCAAGAATAAATCCCCATCCTGTTTTTAATACAGTGCTCAAAACAAAGCCTGCAATTATTGCCCAGATAAAAGACATATTATTCGTTCACCTCTATTTTATCTATCTTTTGTAAACCTCTCGGTAATGGTGTACCTTTTCGTGCTCGCTCTGCCTTAAATTTTTGTAAATCAGCAGGATATAATGTAAGTTTGCGTTTACCAACATATAACGTTATTGAAGTGTCTTGTGTAATTAATAGAGTATAAGCAAGGCAGTCATCAGCACCTGAAAGTGATACAATTTTATTTCCTTTACCTTTAGCAAGTTCAGGTAAATCTTTTACAGGAAATATGAGCATTCGTCCTGCTTTGGTAATTGATAGTAGTAAACTATCTTCAGATGTGATTTCAATTGGTGGTAATATTTTAGATTCTTTAGGCAAATTAATAATTGCTTTACCATTACGATTGCGAGCAACCAAATCACTAAATTGACCAATAAATCCATAACCAGCACTTGAAGCAAGTAATAATTTTTGGTTATCATTTTGAGACATGAGCACATGTTCAACTGTTGCACCAGCGGGTAGTGCTAATTTACCAGTTAATGGTTCGCCTTGACTTCGTGCTGATGGTAACGTGTTTGGTTCTATAGCATAACTACGTCCCGTTGAATCGATGAAAATAACAGGTTGATTACTTTTGCCTTTGGCGGCAGCTTTAAAACTATCACCGGATTTATAACTTAAACCAGTAGGATCAATATCATGACCTTTTGCTGTTCTTACCCAACCCATTTCAGATAAAACGACAGTAACAGGTTCAGATGGTGTTAACTCTTGTTCACTAATAGCTTTAGCTTCACTACGTTCAACAATTGGAGAACGACGGTCATCGCCATATTTTTCAGCATCCTCTTTTAGCTCTTTTTTAATTAAATTACTCAATTTTTTAGGCGAAGCTAACAAAGCTTGCAGATGATCACGCTCTTTTGCAAGCTCACTTTGTTCGCCTTTAATGCGCATCTCTTCAAGTTTGGCTAAGTGGCGGAGTTTTA
Organism: Gilliamella sp. Gris1-4; assembly: GCF_001690335.1. Taxonomy (NCBI): domain Bacteria; kingdom Pseudomonadati; phylum Pseudomonadota; class Gammaproteobacteria; order Orbales; family Orbaceae; genus Gilliamella; species Gilliamella sp. Gris1-4. The sequence goes on from NZ_LZHA01000059.1 coordinate 11,199, forward strand.
ACTCTAAAATCGCTTCGGCTTGTATTTCAGTTAAGGCAAAACGATTAATTAATTCTTGTTTAGGTTCATCTTCGTGACGAATAATTTCGATAACTTCATCAATATTTAAAAAAGCAATTAATAAGCCATCGAGAATATGGAGTCGTTTTAATATTTTATCTAAACGGTAATTTAAACGTCGAGTGACGGTATTTTTTCGATACTCTAACCATTCAGTTAGAATTTCAACTAAGCCTTTTACTGATGGGCGATTATCAAGCCCAATCATATTCATATTAACCCGATAACTTTTTTCGAGATCGGTTGTGGCAAATAGATGATTCATCACTTGCTCTAAATCTACTCGATTTGAACGTGGCACAATGACCAGACGAGTTGGATTTTCGTGATCAGACTCATCACGTAAATCTTCAATTAAAGGTAGTTTTTTGGCTCGCATCTGAGAAGCTATTTGTTCTAAGATTTTAGCACCCGAAACTTGATGAGGCAGATCTGTAATTACAATATCACCTTCTTCTTTCTTCCAAACAGCACGCATACGGATTGAACCACGCCCCGTTTTATAGATTTTCGCTATGTCTTCTGGTGAAGTAATAATTTCAGCTTCTGTTGGGAAATCGGGGCCTTGTATGTGAGCCATTACTTCGTTGATCGTCGCATTGGGGTTATCAGCAAGCATAATTGCCGCATTCGCGACTTCATGGAGGTTATGAGGCGGTATATCAGTTGCCATGCCGACCGCGATACCTGTTGTCCCATTTAATAAAATGTTGGGTAATCTAGCCGGTAACATTTTAGGTTCTTGTAAAGTACCATCAAAGTTAGGCGTATAATCAACCGTTCCTTGTCCTAGTTCACCTAATAGTAGTTCGGCATATTTTGACAAACGTGATTCAGTGTAACGCATAGCGGCGAATGATTTAGGATCATCAGGAGCCCCCCAGTTACCTTGCCCATCAACTAATGGATAGCGATATGAAAATGGTTGCGCCATGAGCACCATCGCTTCATAACAGGCACTATCACCATGAGGATGATATTTACCAAGCACATCCCCGACGGTACGCGCAGATTTTTTAAATTTGGCTTGTGCGTTAAGTCCTAATTCAGACATAGCATAAACAATGCGTCGTTGCACTGGTTTTAAGCCATCTCCAATAAATGGCAAGGCACGATCCATAATGACATACATTGAGTAGTTTAAATAGGCACTTTCGGTAAAAGTGCGTAACGACTGGATTTCTACTCCGTCATGAGTTATCTCACTCATTATTGTTCCTCTAAATCATTCTGTTTGTTAGACATCAAGTTCAACTTGATCGCCTTTTTCTTGTAACCATTCGCGGCGATCTTCTGAGCGCTTTTTAGCAAGTAGCATATCCATTAATGCCATCGTTTGCTCAGCATCATCAAGCGAAAGCTGCACTAAACGACGCGTATTGGGATCCATTGTTGTTTCGCGTAGTTGTAGTGGATTCATTTCACCTAGACCTTTAAAGCGCTGCACATTGGGTTTGCCTTTTTTACGTTTAAGCTGTTCTAAAATGCCTTCTTTTTCTTCTTCATCTAGGGCGTAATGAACTTCTTTTCCTAAATCGATGCGGTAAAGCGGCGGCATAGCAACAAAGACATGCCCATGTTCAACCATGGTACGAAAGTGCCGAACAAATAAAGCACAAAGTAATGTTGCAATATGTAGTCCATCTGAGTCGGCATCGGCTAAAATACAGATTTTACCATAACGTAATTGGCTTAAATCATCGCTATCTGGATCGATACCTATAGCAACAGAAATATCATGGATTTCTTGTGAGCCGAGTACTTCATCGGACGAGACTTCCCATGTGTTTAAGATTTTGCCTTTAAGAGGCATAATGGCTTGATATTCACGATCTCGCGCTTGTTTAGCCGAACCTCCTGCAGAATCGCCTTCCACTAAAAAAAGTTCAGTACGACTTAAGTCTTGTGATGAGCAATCGGCCAATTTGCCTGGTAATGCTGGACCACTGGTTAATTTCTTTCGAATGACTTTTTTGGACGCTTTTAAGCGTTTTTGTGCACTTGAAATTACCATTTCAGCTAGTAATTCGGCTATTTGTACATTTTGATTCAACCAAAGACTAAATGCATCTTTCACAATAGCCGAAACAAATGCCGCACTTTGGCGCGATGATAAGCGTTCTTTAGTTTGACCCGCAAACTGAGGCTCTTGCATTTTGACTGAAATAACATAGGCACAGCGTTCCCATATATCATCGGCGGTTAATTTTAATCCTCGTGGTAACAAATTGCGAAACTCACAAAACTCACGCATTGCGTCTAATAATCCTTGACGTAAACCATTAACATGGGTACCGCCTTGTACGGTTGGGATTAAGTTAACGTAACTTTCAGTTAATAACTCTCCACCTTCGGGCATCCAAAGCAGTGCCCATTCTACGGCTTCTGTTTCGCCAGTATGATTACCTGTAAAAGGCGTTTCAGGTAAAAGAGAGTAACCGCTGACAGATTCCATTAGATAATCTTTTAGGCCATCTTCATAACACCAACGTTGTTCGGTATTATTGATTTCATCTTTAAAAATAATTTCAAGACCAGGACAAAGCACCGCTTTAGCTTTTAGTAGATGTGATAAGCGTGGGACAGAAAATCTAGGCGAATCAAAATATTTTTCGTCAGGCCAAAAATGAACTTTGGTACCTGTATTACGACGACCACAAGTGCCCGTAATATGCAGATCTTCAACTTTATTACCGTTTTCAAAAGCTATTTCGTACACTTGTCCATCACGATGAACTGTAACTTCAACACGTTTTGATAATGCATTGACTACCGAAATACCTACACCGTGTAAACCACCTGAAAATTGGTAATTTTTGTTCGAGAACTTTCCGCCAGCATGTAAACGACAAAGCAATAATTCAATCGCGGGTACACCTTCTTCAGGGTGAATATCAACCGGCATTCCTCGCCCATCGTCGATAACTTCTAGTGAATTATCTTGAAAAAGAGTAACCTTAACTTTACGAGCATGACCTGCGATAGCTTCATCAACACTGTTATCAATGACTTCTTGCCCTAAATGGTTTGGTCGGCTTGTGTCAGTGTACATTCCAGGTCGATGACGAACTGGATCAAGCCCTTTTAAGACTTCAATATCAACGGCATTATAAGTAGATTGCGACATAGTTTTTCTATTTATTCGAATAAATGACAGCTATTATACCAATCTTTGTTCAATAAGACCAAGGTCAATGGTCAAGGCGTTTAAGTTAAAATCATCAATTCAACTATTGTATTGGTTAGCAAAGATTATTTATTTTTATTGCTGGAAAATTAATTGTATAACAAAAAGTAAATTAGTATGGAGCAGCGTAAATAACGATATTGGGGATGAGCTATTTCTTTTTATATTTAAGAATAATTCTTATTTAACTTAATTGTTGTAATTTCTCTGCTATATTTGACTTTTTTCGTTTTTTTTATCACATTTTTAGTATTATGATAAATAAGTCCCATAAAAAAATTAAGGGAATTTGATGAGTAAGTCCGAACATAAAATAAGTCGACGTAATTTTTTACAGAAATCATTAACCATAGCAGGTGTGGCAGCGCTAACGAATAATATGCAGCTACCTTTTGTCTATGCAGATCCAAAAACTAATGCTAAAAGTAGCATAATCCCTACTAATTCCACAGATGAAGAAAAAATTGTATATAGTGCTTGTTTAGTAAACTGTGGTAGTCGTTGTCCTTTAAAAGTCCATGTCAAAAACGATATTATCACCAAAATATCATCAGAAGACGGCATTCATGAACCAACTTTTGGTCAGCACCAAATTCGCCCTTGTTTGCGTGGACGCTCAGTTCGATGGCGCACTTACGATCCTGAGCGCTTAAAATATCCAATGTTACGGATTGGTAAGCGTGGTGAAGGTAAATTTAAACGAATTTCGTGGGATGAGGCTATTAATTTATTAGCAGATAAACTCAAATATACCATTAATAATTATGGTAATGAGGCAATTTATTATCAATATGGAACAGGTACAACAGGTGCAAATATTTCAGGGCGCAGTGCCTGTAAGCGATTTTTAAGTACTATTGGTGGTTATCTTAATTATCATGGTGACTATTCAAGTGGACAGATAACAGCTATTCGGCCTTATATTTATGGTAATGCTAAAGAGTCATTGATTGATCAAATAAAGCACTCTGATTTAGTCGTGATGTTTGGGCAGAATATTGCCGAAACTCGCATGTCTGGCGGTGGGCAAGTTACAGAGCTATTTAATGCATTATCACAAAGTAAGGCAAGAGTAATTATTATTGATCCAAGACGTAGTGAAAGTGTTGTCGGTTATAATGCGGAGTGGATCCCGATTATTCCCGGAACTGATGCTGCTTTAGTTGCTGCAATTATCTATGCTTTACTTGAAGAAGATCGTATTGATGATGCGATGCTCAATCAATATTGTGTCGGTTGGAACGCTGATTCATTGCCTGACAGTGCACCGCCTTTTAGTGATTTTAAATCTTATATTCTCGGATTGGGTGACGATAGAACGCCTAAAACACCAGAATGGGCAGCGAAAAAAACAGGCATTTCAGCTATGCAAATTCGCAAACTTGCGATGGATATAGTGAATGCTAAAGCTGCTTGGATTTCTCAAGGTTGGGGAGCGCAGCGTTGGCAAAATGGTGAACATACCACAAGGGCGATTATGATATTGCCAATTATCACTGGTCAATTTGGTAAACCAGGCACTAATATTGGTACATGGGGAGGCAGTGTTACTTATCCTGTTCCAAGCTTAAGCATTCCTAATCCAATAAAAACTAGCATTCCCTTCTTTTTGTGGACTAAAGCAATTGAAGATCCACTTAGTATGACTGCCAAAAATGCCTATTTACTCAATAAAAATAAACTTGATGTTGGAATAAAATTCCTCTGGAGCTATGCTAGCAATGTAATTGGTAATCAGCATGCTGACCTAAATCGAACACACCAAATTTTGCAAGACGAGTCTAAATGTGAGTTTATTCTTGTTTGGGATACACATATGACCGCCTCGGCAAAATATGCAGACTTAGTCTTGCCCGATGTTTCATCGGTTGAAAGTAACGATTTGATTAATAACTCTTATGCATCGGGTGCTTATCACTACCTTATCCGTATGCAACGCGCAATAACACCACTTTGGGAAAACCGCCCAGCTTATGAAGTATTAACTGATCTGTCCAAAATTATGGGCGTAAAAGACAAATTTACCGAAGGGAGAACGCAAGAAGATTGGATAGCCTACTGTTATGAAAAATTACGCAAAAGTGAAACCCATTTACCACCTTTTGCCAATACTGATGGTATGGGCGTTATTGATCGCAAGCTAGCGGATAGCGATACCCAGATTGCACTAAAAGCCTTTCGAGACGATCCTATTAAAAACCCATTAAATACACCATCAGGAAAAATAGAAATCTATTCAGAAGCATTAGCTACTATCGCCAATGAATGGGAACTCGATCCAGAGGATTTTCTTCACCCTATTCCTGCCTATTTACCTGCCATTGAAGGGAGTGAAGATAAATCAAAACGCGAAAAATACCCATTGCAACTTATAGGTTTTCATACCAAAGGGCATTGCCATTCTACTTACAGCAACTTACCACAACTACGTGAAGCAGTAGCCAATAGCCTTTGGATTAATCCATTTGATGCCAAACAAAGGCAAATTAAACATGGTCAATTAGTTGAGGTTTACAACGATCGCGGTCGGCTTTATATTCCTGCCAAAGTTACACCACGAATATTACCAGGTGTGCTTGCAATACCTCAAGGTATGTGGGCCAAAACTAATGCATCAGGGGTTGATATTGGCGGATGTATTAACCGCTTAACTTCGTTGCGTCCAAGTGTGTTGGCTAAATCAAACTCACAACATACTAATTTGGTTGATGTTAAACCATTATCGGCTGCATCAACGACATTGCCTGTAACAGGGGGGCAATAAAAATGCAATATGGATTTTATATCGATTCTTCAAAATGTACAGGATGTAAAACCTGCCAACTTAGTTGCAAAGACGAAAAAGACAACGCATTAGGCGTTCATTTTCGCCGAGTTTATGAATATGGCGGAGGTACATGGCAACAAGTTGATGGTATTTGGCAAAATGATAGCTTTACTTATTATTTATCGATTTCCTGTAACCATTGTGAACAGCCTACTTGTGTACAAGGTTGCCCAACGGGTGCAATGCATAAACGCAAACAAGATGGGCTAGTTGTAGTTAATCAAGATGTCTGTATTGGTTGCCGATATTGCGAAATGCGTTGTCCATATGGTGCGCCACAGTTTGATCATCAAAAAAAGGTTATGTCAAAATGCGACGGCTGTTATGAACGTGTCGAACAAGGGCTAAAACCCGTTTGTGTCGAATCCTGTCCACAGAGAGCATTAGATTTTGACGAAATTGAAAAACTGCGTCAGCGACATGGCAATGAACGAAATATTGCTCCGTTACCAAACGAAAACCTAACCAAACCAAACATTGTTATCAAACCTCATCCACAAGCGAAAGTCTCGGGCGATACATTAGGACAAATACTCAACCCTGAGGAGGTTTAACATGCATGAATTACCATTAGTTTTTTTTACTGTATTTGGGCAGTTATCCGCTGGCATGGTATGGTTAGGAGGGTTATTTTATTTAGTTAATCGTGACCCAAATCGGAGTATTATCATCCAAAAAATCAATATAACCGCTCTAGTTTTTATGGCTATAGGTATGGCGATAGCCTCGTTTCACTTAGGTAAGCCCTTGCGTGCGTTAAATGTGATATTTGGTATTGGGCGATCACCAATGAGTAATGAAATTTTCACCTTTGGCGTATTATTCGGTGTCACCTTTGCATGGGTGCTAATAAACTATTATGCACAACATCCAAATACCAATAAATTAAAAATAATCAAAAAAATTTGTTTACAGCTCAAGCACATTCCATATTTAGACCAAATATTGGCGACACTTTTAATTATCATTAGCCTATTTTTTGTTTGGACTATCGTATTAACCTATATGCTACCGACCGTAAAAACATGGAACACCTATTACACCGCTATACAAATGTACACCGCCATGCTAGCTTTAGGGGGCGTTGCTATTGCGCTATTAGGACTACCGCGGCTTGGTTGTATAGCTTGTGTGATAGGAAGCTTATTTATTATTTTTTTGAAAGTGCCTTATGCCAACTTAATGACCACAATCGCACCAGAGCTCACTCATCAACAACATAGTTGGATGATAACCGAATGCATACTATTAATCATGGCATTGATATTAATGACTATCAACATTTGGCAAAAACGGCATGCAACGATCATTTATAGCTTTGCTTTTATTGGTATCTTCATTGGCGAAATCAGTGGGCGTATTGCATTTTATAACTTATGGACAATTCCGATGTAATGCATCATCAATACGATATACTTATAGTCAGGTAGCGATTTAATGAAAAATAACCAAGTAACGCATCTAGATAAACTTACATCCACCATTTTAGCCAAAGTATTAGGTGCTTTTTTTTATTATCCACCTGATCACCAAACAGTTAAACCACTCATTGATACCTTATGCCAAATTGAGCATATCGCTAACTGGCAAAATACTGTGCTTATTGGTGAACAATGCCAAATAATTGCCAATCAAATCAACAATCCAGAACTTAATTACCAATTTTCATTATTATTTGAAGGGCAGGGTATCATGCCTGCGCCACCATGGGGATCGGTCTATTTAGATCAGGAGCAATTATTAATGGGCGAATCGCAAGAGCGCTATCGTCAATTTTTACAGCAACACGGATTAATTCTCAATACTGGCATCAACGAACCTGAAGACCAATTTGGATTAATGCTAATGGCTTATGCCATATTGCAAGAAAAGGACAAACCCAAAATAGCAAAACAGTTACTTGATGAACATTTATTGATTTGGTCTTCAGCCTACTTAGAAAAATTAAGGCAAAATGAGATAAGCCCATTTTATCGAGCATTAGCTGTGATTGCACAGCAGTATCTGCGCATAATCTGACTTTTTCATTACAGTCTTTTAGCTAACAAACCTTTACCTAACAAACTTTGTTGATGATAGCGCGCATTGCAGGTTTTAAGTAACAAGGTATAATCACTTATTATTTTAAATAGCAAATATCATTTTATGTTAGCGTATATACAACTAATGCGGTTAGACAAACCGATCGGCACCTTACTACTACTTTGGCCAACGCTTTGGGCAATATGGCTAACAGGTCAACCGTACACCTATATCACGCTTATTTTTATTTTAGGGGTAATCATCATGCGGGCAGCAGGATGCGTTGTTAACGACTATGCCGATCGTCATTTTGATGCTCACGTCGAACGCACAAAAAACCGTCCACTAGCTCGAGGTGCATTGACCGAAAAAAGCGCATTATGGACCTTATTTATCCTATTATTTATTGCTCTTTGCCTATTGCTTACTTTAAATAAGCTATCTTGGCTTATTGCATGCATAGCCTTACTAACAGCAATGATTTACCCGTTTATGAAGCGCTATACCCACTTACCGCAAGTCACTTTAGGCATTGCCTTTAGTTGGGGGATTCCTATGGCATATGCAGCCATTATAGAGCAATTCCCTTTCACTTGTTGGTTACTTTGCTTGGCTAATATCTGTTGGATAATTGCTTATGACACGGAATATGCGATGGTGGATCGCAATGACGATATAAAAATAGGCATAAAATCCACCGCCATTTTATTTGGGCGGTACGATAAGTTAATTATTGGAATATTGCAGGTATTAACGATGATTGGGTTATTTATGGTTGGCATCATCAACCAATTATCATTGGTTTTTTATATTGCTTTATTACTTGTTGCCATGTTATTTATTTACCAACAATGGTTAATCAAAAATCGAGAACGAAAATGCTGTTTTCGAGCTTTTTTAAATAATAATTATGTTGGAATTATTGTCTTTTTGGGAGTGATTTTTAGTTTAAAAATCGCTTAAAAAGCGATTGAAAAACTTCAATAAAATCAATATCTTTCTTGACTGATTTTTTTATCAAAATAATCCTTTTTTTGTTAGTGCATGAAATGGGATTAGTGCGGTGGTTTCGGACGTGTTCACAACAGCTATTTTTATCACCCAAAGCTCAAACGTCCGAAACCACCGCACCCAAACAAAACAAACCCCAAACTTACCCCTTAACAATTCCTTACAATAAATTAACAAAAAAAGTGGCGGATTATTTATCACCAAGTTATAATTTTTAAGCTTATTCAGGCAAGGAATCGCTCAAAAATCAGGCGAATGGATATAAAAGTTCATAAAAAACAATAAATTACTTGACAAGGAAATAAAAATGCATTACCATGGTTGGCATCTGGCATCTGGCCTGCCAAACCTATGCCCTAAATCTTATTGATTCGCACGGTAGCCAAAGTAGGGCGCCACAGTTATTTTCATCATCGAAGTCATTTCGCGTAGCGGAATCGACGCCGTCATCGGGGTCTTTACTGGCGATGCTGTCGGCGGATTCTTCGACAACATCTTCGGTCACATCATCGGCCATATATTCGGCAAAATTATCGTCGATATCCAAGTGGTTAT
>NZ_LZHA01000060.1:0-3496 GCF_001690335.1 Gilliamella sp. Gris1-4
AATCTCGCCAAGGAATACCGGTTCTCATTCGGAAAAGGATCCCTTCAAACGTCATCCGATGCTCGGATTTATTATAAACTCGGCCGGTATTTTTCATTATTTGTAGTAGCTTTTCCCACCGTTTATTTGTTAGCATTGTTCTTGGCATGATGAATCGAGTTATGGTTGTTTTTGGCTGAATTATTATAACTCACATCATGCCGTCTAAAAAATAATCATGAAAGATCAACACGCCCTAATTGAAATAAGTTAGCCACTGATGTGGCTATTTTTTGGTCTGATTAGATTGATAAGGTGAGAATTATCATTATTCATAATGATAACGGCAAGAAAGTATAATAATACAGTTATTTTCAATTTTATAAATTAACCTGTGTTCTCCATCAATTCTTCGCGACCAATAACCTGATAAGTTAAATTTTAGCGCCTCAGGCTTACCTAGACCTAAAAATGGCGTCCTGCTGATATCTTTAATAAGTTCATTGATGCGTTTAATCACTTTTTTATCTGTTTTTTGCCAATAAAGGTAGTCATTCCACGATTCATCTGAAAATAACTTATTCATCTTGTAGATCATGTTCCTGTAGTTGGCCGTTGTTAATTTGCTCTAATGAACGTAATAAATGTTTTGCATTGGCTGGTGAACGGTACAAGCGGGCGGTTTCTTCTAAAGATGTAAATTCATCATATGACATTAAAATGCAGTTATTGCCATTTTGGCGTGTAATGATTGTTGGCATTCGGTCGTTAACAACTTCATCCATTGTTGCTGCTAGATTTGCCCTTGCGGCTGAATAGCTAACGTGTCTCATAATATTCCCCATTGAAATGTAATTACTGAGAGTTATTGTACAATTAAGTTGTACAATGTCAATTGAGGGGGGGATTCATTTTATAAAAATGGGGGAAACTCATCTTAACGCAATATAAGAAAATAATAGCCACATTATTATTAGTGGCTATTTTTATTAATAACTGATTATTCAATCCCTTGGCTACGCAAGTAATCTTCATAATTACCTGTATAATCAATGACTTTTTCAGGTGTAATTTCAACAATGCGTGTTGCCAACGAACTAACAAATTCACGATCGTGTGAAACAAAAAATAGCGTGCCTTGATAAAGCTCTAATGCCATATTGAGTGATTCAATGGATTCCATATCTAAATGGTTAGTAGGCTCGTCCATAACAATAATGTTAGGACGTTGCATCATCAATTTACCAAATAACATACGTCCTTTTTCACCACCAGATAGGACTTTAACTTGCTTTTTAATATCATCTTGTGAAAATAACAATCGACCTAAAATACTACGTACGGCTTGCTCGTCATCGGTTGGCTGCTTCCATTGGCTCATCCAGTCAAATACAGTTAAGTCGCCTTCAAATTCGTATTCGTGATCTTGTGCATAATAACCAATATTGGCATTTTCAGACCATTTTATATCGCCTTGTTCGGGAGTAAGCTCTCCCATCAGTGTTTTTATTAATGTCGTTTTACCAATACCGTTAGTCCCTAAAATAGCGACTTTTTCGCCCACTTCGACCATTAGGTTTAAGTTTTTAAATAGTGGACCATTATCAAAACCTTTAGTCAGGTTTTCAACAACAAGCGCATTGCGGAATAGTTTTTTATCTTGCTCAAAACGAATAAATGGATTTTGGCGACTAGAGGCCTTGACTTCTTCGAGTTTTATTTTTTCAATTTGTTTTGCGCGCGAAGTTGCTTGTTTTGATTTAGACGCATTGGCACTAAATCGACTAACAAAAGATTGTAGCTCACTGATTTGTGCTTTCTTTTTGGCATTGTCAGCTAATAAACGCTCTCTCGCTTGCGTTGATGCTGTCATATAATCATCATAGTTACCAGGGTAGATGCGAAGCTCACCATAATCCATGTCTGCCATATGGGTACAGACCATATTCAAAAAATGGCGGTCATGCGAAATAATAATCATGGTGCTTTCGCGTTGATTTAAGGTGTCTTCAAGCCAACGGATAGTATCGATATCCAAGTTATTGGTCGGTTCGTCAAGCAATAAAATATCGGGATTTGAGAATAAGGCTTGGGCTAATAATACTCGTAATTTCCAGCCTGGTGCGATTTCGCTCATTAATCCATAATGTTGCTCAATTGGAATACCAACACCTAATAATAATTCACCCGCACGAGCTTCAGCGCTATAACCATCCATTTCGGCGTATTGGGTTTCTAAATCAGCAACTTTAAAGCCGTCTTCTTCGCTCATTTCGGGAAGTGAATAAATGCGATCACGTTCTTGCTTAATCTGCCATAATTCGGTATGCCCCATAATTACGGTATCAAGCACGGTAAACTCTTCAAAAGCAAATTGGTCTTGGCGTAACTTACCTAATCGTTCATGAGGATCTAAAGCAACATTGCCAGAGGTTGGCACTAAATCACCACCAATAATCTTCATAAAAGTTGATTTACCGCTACCATTGGCACCAATTAAACCATAACGATTACCATTACCAAATTTAACTGAGATATTTTCAAATAATGGCTTACTGCCAAATTGCATTGTGATGTTATTTGTACTTAACACTAGAATTTACTCTCTTTAACATGCGTTTCACTCATAAGTAATAATTAGCCTTTGAGTGAAGTCGCGGAAATATGAATTGGCGCATATTATGCCATAATTAATCATTTTTGAGGATCTTTGATTTGTTACAGGTGTTTTATGGTAGTGATTTTAATTTGCTAACTACTTATTAACCAATTTGAGTTGAAATTTTGACAAAAAAAATAAGAGGATAGCCCCCCGAAATTAGTAAAACTTAAATTAGTTTAAATAGTTAGTGAATGGATAGGTGTAATTAGGGGCTGTTGATCTTTGCTGTACATAAATTACTCAACAATACATTGGCAGCCACATTAACATAAATGCCAGTGATACCATACTGGCATAATTCCTTTCTAACTTATCGTATCTAGTTGATATTGAACGATATTGCTTGATTCTAGCAAAGGCATTCTCGACTAAATGACGATAGCGATAAAGGCACCTATCCATACTGCTTTTATCTATATCCTTACCATAATTACGTTTAGCAATCACCATTCGTCCGCCTTTTTGACGAACAAAGCACCGAAAAGGCTCGCTGTCATAACCTTTATCGGCTATCACTGTATTGACTTCATCGAGCTTTTCAACTAGGTTTTCTGCATAAGTGATATCATGTCGTTGTCCTTCAGAAAGCTCAAAACAAATAGGCAAACCACCACTATCAACCGCAAGATGAATTTTAGTTGAATTACCACCACAGCTCTGACCTATTTGCTCGGAATACTCCGTTGCAGCGCCTGTACTATGTTGATGAGCCCTGATAATCGAGCCATCTAGGAACACCCATTCAAAATCCGCTAGTTGTGATAAATGTTTGAAAATATCAACTAATATTCCTTTTTTAGACCACAAATTAAATCGCCTATAGACAGTGCTCCATTCACCAAACTCTTCTGGCAA
>NZ_LZHA01000061.1:0-1688 GCF_001690335.1 Gilliamella sp. Gris1-4
TTTTTTGTGGTTTTTGCAGTGTTTTTTATAAAAAAGTGACTCATAAAAGCCACTTAAGGTTATGTTGTCTGTCTTATTACGGCGTTAGACAAATTTGTCTGGAACAAATTTGAACATCTGAGCATAGCGAAGATGGCCTCGTAGAGGCGAGTATCAGGATGATACGAGTATTGCCGTAGGCCACATTCTGTAGCCTTGCGAGGGGTTTTTAGGGGATTTCGCAAAAAATCCCCTAAATCGGACGTTGTCACTGTAGCTATTTTGTTCACCAAAGGTCAAAACGTCCGAAACCTTGCCGTACTACAAATAGACCAAGAATTTAAACCGCCACAGCGTAATCCACTAAAACTGCCATCGACACTTTCAGCGTCGGCGGCGGGGGGCGGCGCTATTGTGGCTTTGCCACAACGGCGCAACCCTAAGGAAAACGCCCCAACTTACGCGGGGGCTTTATTCTTTGTTATATTATCCTCTCAAGCACCATAACCACCCCCGCGCCCTAAGGATTAAGAACTAAACGCTAAGAACTAAGGTGCGGTGCAAACAGCGTAAAGTCTGCCGGAAGCGCTGTAGCTGCCGACGGGGCCTTCGCGCGAGGAGACAGGGGACTGGTTGCTACCTGCCGCGTCACTCGTCCAGTAGTAGTTGTAGACGAAGCCCGCATCAGCGTAGTAGCGCATGTCGCCCCACTCCGTGAAAAATCCTGCCCCTATGCGACGCTGGTAGACATTATTACCAGACGACGGCGTGGCGCCTACTGCACCTTGACACCAACTGCCTGCATTCAAACCAGAACAAACCGCATTGGTTAAATCACTTACCCGTGGCATTCGATAACCCAAACGATTACACCATGCTAATTGGTCACTATAAGGTTTACTTTGCCCCCCCCGATTGACGAACCACTGCCTCAACACAAATCCATACCTCACCTCATTACCACTACTATCCCTACCGACCAACTCGAAGGTCTGTGGCAAAGATGGACGTGTAAGTGAACCAGGATTACTTGAGCTTATCTGACTACTACTTGCCCTTGGACCTGTTAATGTTACCCGTGTTACATTTTTGGATTTATCTGTAATCCATTCATCAGCTTGGATAGTACGGTTATCTGGGGATGTGAATGTCCCTGTTAACGGCCTTGTCCATCTCACCGTTGCCCCTAGACTACCACTTGTCTTAACTGTCCAACTCAACTGACTTGCGTCAATACCACCTATGTCCAAATCAAAATACAATCCATCTGCTCCTGTAGTTGGAAAGTTTCTGTCGTAAGATGATGGGTTTGTTGATTGAGTTAAAAAACCCTTAGTAGGACTCCATATGTTAGATGGGCCTGCGTAGCTGTCTGTGCCAAAGTTTAGATTCGGCCTGACCGATTGCACAAAGTAACAACTACCAGAAGAATCTGGCTTGATGTAATACTCTACACTGCCTCCAATAAATGTACTACTATTTGGTACACCATACCGTGTAGTTAAACTACCCCCTGTACTACTTAAGGTTACCTTATAAGGGGCACTACATTTACTTAATGTATCACCACGACTAACCGTAGCGCCATCTTTATCCTTTATTACTAACGATATATTCCCTGTTGCAGTAACACCATTTGTACCCTGTCCATCCCCATCATCATCTCCCCACTTCCCTTGGCTGATTAGACTATTTAAACTAATAGATGT
>NZ_LZHA01000062.1:0-23447 GCF_001690335.1 Gilliamella sp. Gris1-4
AAGGGCTACCGGGCTGGATATAATCAATGGTTATATCATGTGATTTAGCCCAGTTTATAAAGGTTTTTCCTGTAAATTCTGGCCCATTATCGACCCGTATTTTTAATGGATATCCATGATATTCGGCCAGTTTATCTAAGTAACGGGAAATCCTTCCTGCTGGTAAGCTTACTGCAATATCAATCCCTAACGCCTCACGATTAAAGTCATCGATAACATTGAATGTCCTAAAGCGACGTTGATTACGACTACTGTCACTCATAAAATCCATTGACCAACATTCACCTTGTTTATTGGGTGCTGATAGCCTTTCTGGGCTTCGTGGAGGAATGCGCTGTTTACGCTTTACCCTGAGATTAAGTTTCAACTCACAATACACCCGATACACCCGTTTATGATTCCATTTATAGCCGAGCTTTCTGATACGATTAAAGCATTTAGGAAAGCCCCAGCGCAAATGCCGGTCAGTGATAGCATTCAACACCGAAACAATCACCGAATCATCCGGTAACTTAGGTTGATAATAGTAAGCACAACGGCTTAAGCCAACAATGGCACAACTCATAGCAATAGTAACCGAATGATTTTGTTGTAGTTGCTGTGCCCACGTTTTACGTGCTTTTGTGGGCACTACAGCTTTTTTATGATTTCTTCCTGAAGCTGGGATTTTAAGCTCAGTTCGGCAAACATCTGTTTAAGCTTACGGTTTTCAGCCTCCAGCTCCTTTAAGCGTTTGATATCCGAAGTTTCCATTCCGCCGTATTTTTCCCGCCATTTATAAAAAGTTGAATTACCCATGCCATATTTACGGCAGAGTTCCTTGACAGGAATACCTGCTTCAGCTTCTTTTAAAATAGCGACGATTTGATGTTCAGTCATTTTTTTCATAATTAAATCCCCTTTTACTTTTATCATAGAGAATTTTCTACTTTTTTGCTGTACTATTTTAGGGGATAGTTACAGACACAATATTTAGTTTATGAATTGAGGAACGGAGAATGGATATGAATAAAAAAAGGAAAGTTACACTTCCTATTGCTATTGGTTATGGTTTAACAGATATAATGGGAGGAGGAGCTTTCTCAATTATTGGTGCATGGCTATTATTTTTCTATACTACTTTTGTAGGATTAACACCATTAGAAGCTGCATCTATTGTTGCTATAGCAAGAATTGTTGATGCTATTGTAAGTCTATTTATGGGGAGTTTCACTGATCATTTTTACAAATATAGATTGGGACAAAAATTTGGTCGTAGACGCTTTTTCTTACTGATTGGTTCACCACTGATGTTACTTTATGTCTTATTATGGGTAGTAGGTATGAATTTTTGGTTTTACCTAGCAGCATATTTGGCATTTGAAATTGTAGCAGCAGTAGTTCTTATTCCATGGGAGACATTACCATCAGAAATGACTAAGAACTATAACGACCGAACTAAATTATCTACTGGAAGAATGTTTCTCTCTGCTTGTGGTACTTTTTTGGCGACTTTCGTCCCTGGCATTTTGATTAATTATTTTGGCGAAAATAATGCCTATGCATATTTTATTAATGGCCTATTATTTGCTGTGATATTTGCTATATGTGTATTTATTTCCTATAAAGCAACTTGGGAAAGAGAACCAACAGGGGAGATGTTAAAGCAGTTACAAAAAGCACCTACAAAACTAACATTTTCAGAAAAATTAATGACCGTTAAGAAGTTATTTTCTGAATATCTTTCAACTTTTAATATAAAAGCATTTCGCCGCCATTTGGCTATTTATTTTCATTTACAGCTAAAGATGTATTTAATACTGTATTTGTCTTTTTTTGTGTATATTGTTTGGTCGTTCCTTCATCTGTAGCAGCTGCTTTGCTTTCACTAAGTATTATTGGTTTACCAATAACATTATTAGCTGGATTTGCGATGGTAAAATATGGACCTGGTAAGTTATATACATTTTCTTATTCAACAATGATTCTATGTATTGTTGGTTTTTATTGTGTTTATATGTTTAATCCAGAATCAAAAATCTTACTTCTTTATATTTTTGCAATTTGTTATCAGGCAGGACGATGTATCCTTGAATTTACACCTTGGAACGTATTTCCTTTTATTCCTGATGTGGATGAAATCTTAACCAGACAAAGACGAGAAGGATTATATGCCGCTGTAATGACATTTGGTAGAAAGACAACGGTTGCTATTGCTACATTTGTTGTTGGTCTTATCTTACAAAAAGGAGGATTTGTTCAGGGTAGTACAGTCCAAAGCGAACAAGCAATTACAACAATAGGATTATTATTTTTATGTGGCACAGCAGGACTTTTATTTATTGCTTTAATTTTTGCACTTACATTTAAATTGAATAAACAAACTCATACAATTTTAGTCAATGAAATTGAAAGATTAAAAAATAATGGTTCAAAAGAAGATGTAGCAGATGAAGCAAGAAAAGTAATTGAAGACTTAACTGGTCACAAATACCAAGACGTGTGGCAAAAAATCTAATCATTAAATTAAATGGAAAATATAATGAAACTATCAACTAAAACTTTATCACAACTACCTAAAGAGGTAGTTGTACCAAACTATGATAGAAATAAGCTTAAAACTAAAATTGTCCATCTTGGTTTTGGTGCCTTTCATCGTGCTCATCAGGCAGTTTTTACTGATATTTTAGCGGCTAAATATGGTAGTGATTGGGGATATTGTGAAGTCAATTTAATCGGCGGTGAAAAGCAAATTGAGGATTTAAAACAGCAAGATTGCTTATTTAGTGTTTGTGAAATGGCTTATGACAATTGGTCAACTCAAGTTGTTGGTGTCGCCAAAGAGGCATTACATGCCGATATAGATGGTATTGCCAAAATACTCGAAGTTATCACGCGCCCTGAAATTGCTATTGTGTCAATCACTGTTACCGAAAAAGGTTATTGCTATTTACCTGCAACGGCATCAATTGATACCAATAATACACTAATTAAACACGATATTGAAAATCCTACTAAACCAAAAACTGTCCCTGGTGTGATTGTTGAAGCATTATACTTACGTAAAGAAAAGGGGTTAAAACCGTTTACAGTTATGTCTTGTGATAATATGCCAGAAAACGGCCATGTAACGCGGAATGTCGTTTTGGCGTTAGCCAAACTGCGCGATCCAAATTTGGCTAATTGGATAGCAAAAAATGTAACATTTCCTTCAACAATGGTTGATCGAATAGTACCAGCAGTGACACCAGAAACGATGGAAAAAATTCAAAAACAACTGGGAGGAATCGAAGATCCTGCAGGTATTGCTGGCGAACCTTTTAAGCAATGGGTGATCGAAGATAACTTTGTTGCTGGCCGGCCTGATTGGCAAAAATCTGGCGCAGAACTAGTTAGTGATGTCTTGCCTTATGAAGAGATGAAGCTACGTATGTTAAATGGTAGTCACTCATTTTTAGCTTATTTAGGATATTTAGCTGGATATTTACATATAGATGAATGTATGCAAGATCCTTTTTATGTTAAAGCTGCAAGGCATTTGATGATAAATGAACAAGCAAGCACATTACGAGTAAAAGGCGTTGATTTACAGGCTTATGCCGATTCGTTGCTTGAGCGTTATCGTAATACAGGTTTAAAACATCGTACTTGGCAAATAGCCATGGATGGCACCTTAAAATTACCTCAACGTATGCTTGATTCAGTCCGTTTTCATTTAGCAAATAACACACCATTTGATTGCTTAGCTTTAGGTATTGCTGCTTGGATGCGGTATGTAAGTGGCACAGATGATGCCGGTAAGGCAATTGAAATAAGTGATCCAATGGTTGATAAGTTAAAAGAACTAGTAGCAAATAGCCAAGATAATCAAGAACGAGTAAAATCGTTATTGTTATTATCACATGTATTTGGTGATGATCTACCTAACAATCAATATTTTGTTGAGCAGGTGACTAAAGCTTATTTATCTTTGCGAGATATTGGTGCTAAACAGTCAATAAAACAGTTAGAAAAATTTTTTTAAAGCATTACTAACAAAACTAACATAATTAATAACAGCAAAGTGTAATTGCCTGCAATGGCGTTGCACTTTTCACCTTTACTTCTATTTATCTCAAATAATCTTTTTATATTGATAGTCATTTATCAAAAAAACTTTTCTTATATTTAAAAATCCCCTACTATTCTTCATAATTTAATTTTTACCTAAGATGATATATGTTTAAATCTGCCGACTTAAATATTTCAGAACCCGTTAATCAACAAATTTACCGTAAATTAAGAAAAGCGATTATTACTTGTCAAGTATTGCCTGGTGTTTTACTGTCAGAAAAAGAGATTTCTAGTCAATTTAGTGTTTCAAGGCAACCGGTTAGAGAAGCGTTCATTAAATTAGCCGAAGCGGGACTAGTGCAAATTCTTCCTCAACGAGGAACATTTGTCACAAAAATATCGATTAAAAAAGTGATGGATGGGCAATTTATTCGCGATGCTGTTGAATGTGCAATTATTAGACAAACCGCATTAAAAATTAATGACTCAGATATTTTATTACTACAAAAAAATATTGATGAACAAAAAGAGGCCAATAAACATAAAAATATTCAATCTTTTCTAGAAAAAGATGATGAATTCCACCAAATTTTAATGAACGTAATAGACTGCCAAATGGCATGGGAAACTGTTGAAAATATTAAAGCTATGATGGATCGAGTTAGATTCCTTTCATTAGAAGAAATTTCGCCTCCCGAAGATCTTGTTAAACAGCATGAAAAAATTCTGATAGCTTTAAAGAATCATGATTCAGATCTTGCAGCAATAGCTCAACATGAACACCTATCGGCTATTTTGGAGACTATAAAAATAGTATCAAAACAGAAGAATGAATGGTTTGTTGATTAATCTTCATTAACGATCTGAATTATTATTTTGAATATTTTCTATAATTATGCCACTTGTTATTGTAGTTTACTCAGATGTAGGCAATTATTTATTTTTACGTAAATACCCCAAAACACGAAAGTTATCTATTTTCCAAATTCTATCTTTAAATATGAGAGGATAAGTTGCACGACTGCTTTTGTTGGGGCCAGGATTTTGTTGAATAATTTCAATTTCGTTATCGCTAACTTTGCTAATAATGGCAACATGACCATATCTTGACCAACCAAAAACAATAATATCTTCAACTTGTGGTTTAGTTGGTGAACCATTATGAAATTGTAATAAATTACGTTTAGGATTGAGTTGACCATCAGGAATTGATTCATCGAAGTAATTTTTAGCATGGCCATAACTATCTGGCATTTTGTGATTAAAACGTTGATAATAATAACGTTTAATAAATTCAACACATTGGTACTTTTGGCCTAAGTTATAGCCATCTTTAGTTAGATTACGACCACTAACATTACCAGTACTACCATTATAATAAACATCAACGCCATTGAATTGATCAACAACTTTGCCTATTTTGCCTTTATCAACTTGCATATCAGGGTAAATATATGCGTAAAAAACGTAACAACTAAGTATTGAAAAAATAACAAAGAATAATGTTTTTTTGTATTTGAATAATATTATATTTTTCATTATTAGAATTTATTTTTCCTATTATGTTTTTATAACTATCTTTTTTATTAAAAAAATAAAGTAATACCCATCGGTAGTGACGGGCTTTTTAACATATTGTTATTAAGTCATGTATTTGGGGGTGATGTTATTTTATATAATATATTACATTCTACGCAAATAACCTAAAACGCCAAAACCTTCTATTAGCCATTTTCCATCTTTAAAGATTAAAGGAAAAGTTGCTCTACTGCTTGCATTTGGTCCTGGGTTTTGTTGCACAATTTCAATTTCGTTGTCGGTTACTTTACTTATAATGGCAACATGTCCATATTGTGACCAATTAAGGATAATAATATCTTCAACTTTTGGTTTAGTTGGTGAACCATTATGAAACTGTAATAAATTACGTTGACGATTAATTTTTCCATCAACGATTGAAGGGTCAAAGAAATCTTTTGCATGCCCATAGCTATTGGGCATTTTGTGATTGAAGCGTTGATAATAATAGCGTTTGATGAATTCAACACATTGATATTTCAGACCTAAGTTATAGCCGTCTTTAGCAATATCTCTTCCACTTACATTATTGATGCTACCATTATAATAGACTTTCACTCCATTAAATTCATCAACGACTTTGCCAATTTTCTGTTTATCAATTTCAATATTAGCAAAAGCACATGAATTAAGTGTATAGTAGCTTAATACTGATAATAGCCAAAGTAAAAAAAGCCTTTTTTTATATTTTAATAACATATTTATTTCCATTGTTTTAATTATTTATTATTGTTTATTTTATTGAAAAATAAAATTTAGTCGATAAGTAAAAAACTTAATAATTGTAAGATTATTAATGAATCTAACATTTAATTATAGTATTTATTTTTATATAAGCTATTTAACCATGATAAAAAATTATGTTCTGTATTTTCAATCTAAATTAGTATTTCATCATTAAAATTAATATGTTTGAATTATAATAAAATGGGGTTGCAAAATGATAAAGAAAGTTAAAATAAATGTTAGCGGTCGCGTGCAAGGTGTAGGATTTCGTTTTTTTACTTATCAGCAAGCCCAAAAACTGGGTTTAGTTGGTTATGTTCAAAATTTAGATAATGGCGATGTTGAGATTATAGCTCAAGGTGATAGTTTACAAATAAGCAAATTAATAAAATGGATTGAAAATGGCGGTCCTGCATCTTCATGTATTTCACATGTTAATATTTTTGAATTATTACCACAAAACGATTTAACTTCTTTTAATGTTCGATATTAATTTAATAAAAAATAAAGTAGAATAATTAAAATTTTGGCATTCGAAATAATAATTTCTAATTAATGTGAAAAACGTATGTTATGAATAAAAAAAATCTAATCTGTTTTTTACTTCTCATTGTTGTTATCGGTGTTTATTATAATTATCAAAAAGGAGATGAGGTTGTAAATCAATCCACTCTAAATATATCAGATAAGCCGATTTATCAAAGTGATGAAATGTTAACAGATATTTACGATTTATCAGGGGATCTTATTTATAAAATTGAGTCTAGTAATGTTAGGCATTTTGATGATTCAGATAATACTGAATTTGATTTGCCCAATTTTACGTTTTATGATCAGAATCATTTAGCTACATGGCATATTAAAGCAAAGAAAGCGACGTTGACAAAAGATAAATTTCTTTATCTTTACGATAATGTTCAATTAGATAATTTGACACAAGAAGCTCAATTGAAACAAGTAAAAACTGATAATGCAGTGATAGATTTAACTTCACAACTAGTTAAATCTGGAGATCCTGTCATTATTAATGGGGTGGGGTTTTATTCAACTGGTATTGGTTTAGCGGGGGATTTACACGCTAAAACGGCTAACATACTTGAAAATGTAAAAACATATTATAATACAGAGGCAAAATAAAACATGAGTTCGCTAAAGCAAGTTGCTTTTTCATTAATTTTATTGCTACCAATTTCTTTAAGTAGTTTCGCCAATGAACCTACTTTGCAATCTACAGGCTCTAAAGAAGAACATAAAATGTTCGCCGATAATAAACCCATTACGATAGATGCAGACAATCAAAAAATTGATATTGAAAATAATACAATTACATTTATAGGCAATGTTGTTATTATCCAAGAAGGATTAACTATAAAAGCTGATAAAGTGGTTATCACTGACACGCAAGACACTAATAAGCAAAAAATCACAGCTTATGGTAATCCTGTGAATTATAAGCAAATTTTACCAGAAAACAATAAAGTTGTGACGGGTCATTCTTCTCAAGTTATTTACAATGTGAAGCAAAATAATGTTATTTTACAAGGGCATGCTGAATTATTTCAACAAGACAATCATATTGTTAGTGATCTGATTACATACGATGTTAAAAAACAGCAAATTTTAGCCAATCCTGGTAAGAATATGCGAGTAAAAAGCACTATTATCCCAAACCAAGTTAAAGGGATGAATAAATAAATGTCAATTTTAAAAGCGGAAAATCTGGCCAAAGTATACAAAAAAAGACGAGTTGTTGAAGATGTGAGTTTAACCGTCAACTCTGGCGAAATTGTTGGATTATTGGGCCCTAATGGTGCGGGTAAAACCACTACTTTTTATATGGTTGTTGGTATAGTGACATTAAATGCAGGTAAAATTTACCTTGATGATCATGATATCAGCATTTTACCTTTACATGAGCGAGCTCAAAAAGGTATTGGCTATTTACCACAAGAAGCGTCTATTTTTAGAAAATTGTCTGTTATAGATAACATTATGGCAATTTTAGAAACGCGCAAAGATATTGATAAAAATGAGAAAATCGATCGTGCCGAAGAATTACTTGAAGAGTTCCATATTTCTCATATTCGTGACAGCATAGGACAATCTCTATCAGGTGGAGAAAGACGTCGAGTAGAAATAGCAAGAGCGTTAGCTGCTAATCCTAAATTTATTTTACTTGATGAACCCTTTGCTGGGGTTGATCCAATTTCGGTGATAGATATCAAAAATATTATTAAGCATCTACGCGATCGAGGGTTGGGAGTATTAATAACCGATCACAATGTACGTGAAACTTTAGATGTTTGCGAACGTGCTTATATTGTTAATAAAGGACATTTAATTGCTGAAGGTTCACCAAATGACATCTTAAGTAACGAATATGTAAAACGCGTTTACTTAGGAAACGAGTTCAGATTATGATGAAAACCAGTTTACAACTGAAAGTCTCTCAACAATTATCCATGACGCCACAATTACAATTGGCGATTAAATTACTACAGTTGTCAACTTTAGAACTCCAACAAGAAATACAAACTGCGCTTGAAAACAATCCATTACTTGAAGTTGATGATCAATATGACGAAGTGAACGTTAAACAAAACGATGAAACAGAAAATATTGATACGCGTGAGGCTTTAGATAGCAAAGAGATTCCCGATGATATTCCATTGGATGCATCTTTAGATGATATTTATAGTGCAGGAACTCCATCTGGAACTAACTCAGATTATCGTAATGATGAATTGCCTATCTATCAAGGTGAAACTCACGAAACATTACATGCTTATCTGGAATGGCAACTTGAACTAACACCCTTTAGCGATACAGATAGGGCGATAGCGGTATCTATTATTGAAGCTATAGATGAGAGAGGCTATTTAACAGTTTCAACAGAAGAAATACTTGAAGAACA
Organism: Gilliamella sp. Gris1-4; assembly: GCF_001690335.1. Taxonomy (NCBI): domain Bacteria; kingdom Pseudomonadati; phylum Pseudomonadota; class Gammaproteobacteria; order Orbales; family Orbaceae; genus Gilliamella; species Gilliamella sp. Gris1-4. The sequence continues at coordinate 9,251 of NZ_LZHA01000062.1, forward strand.
AGGTAATGATGAAATTGAAATTGCCGAAGTTGAAGCAGTATTGAAACGAATATGGAATTTTGATCCTATCGGTGTCGGTGCCAGATCGTTGCAAGAGTGCTTGTCTATTCAAATTCAACATTTAGACACTCCACCATTAGTTAAACAAATTATTGATAATTATTTAGACTTATTAGCCATACGTGATTATAGAAACTTAAAAAAAGTGTTAAATACAACAGATGAACAATTAAAAGAGGCTGTTGATTTTATACAACGTTTACAACCTTATCCCGGCGATTTGGTTAATACTGCTTCTCCAGACTATGTCATCCCTGATGTCATGGTAAAAAAGGTACAAGGAAAATGGGTTGTGTATTTAAATAGCGATACAGTTCCATCTTTACGTATTAACCAGCAATACGCCGATATGGTAAAATTAGCTAATGAAAGTGATGGGCAATATATTAGATCTCATCTGCAAGAAGCTAATTGGTTTATTAAAAGCATCGAAAACCGTAACGAAACCTTATTAAAAGTCAGCCAATTTATTGTTGAGCATCAGCAAGCCTTTTTTGAACACGGTGCTGAATACATGAAACCAATGATTTTGTCTGATGTTGCAACGGCAATTGATATGCATGAATCGACCATTTCTCGTGTAACAACTCAAAAATATCTGCATTGTCCAAGCGGAATTTATGAACTTAAATTCTTTTTCTCAAGTCATGTTAATAATGATTCAGGTGGTGAGGTTTCATCTACAGCTATCCAAGCATTAATTAAAAAATATATATCGGCAGAAAATAGTAAAAAGCCATTAAGTGATAGTAAATTAGTTTCGATGCTTGAAGAACAAGGCATTATTATTGCACGTCGCACCGTAGCAAAATACCGTGAAGCCTTATCCATTCCACCATCAAGTCAACGAAAACAGCTTTAAATTTGAATTCAAATTTTTTGGATATATATCGCTTATTTTAATCATGGGCGCAATTTGCGCCCTTTAATAAAATTAAGCTAAAAAGCTTGGAATTTTATGTTCAAAGTCGCTAATTGCATCTTCATGTTGTAGGGTTAAGCCAATATTATCTAACCCATTTAACAAGCAATGACGTTTAAAAGCATCAATTTTAAATGAATATTGCTTATCGCCGGCAATGACCACTTCATTAACTAAATCGATGGTAAATTCAATGCCTTCATTAGCTTCGACAATTTTAAATAGCTCATCGATATCTTCTTCGGATAAATTAACCAATAATAATTGATTGTTAAATGAGTTATTGTAAAAAATATCGGCAAAACTTGAACCAATAATGGTTTTAAATCCATAATCAGCAAGTGCCCATGGAGCATGTTCACGAGAAGAACCGCAACCAAAATTTTCACGTGTTAATAAAATGCTAGCACCTTTATAGCGGGGTTTATTCAAGACAAATTCAGGGTTAGGCTGCTCGCCAGCATCATCTAAAAAGCGCCATTCATGAAAGGCATGTTTACCAAATCCAGTGCGTGTTACTTTCTGTAAAAACTGTTTTGGAATGATTGCATCTGTATCAACATTAGCCGCATCCAAAGGAACGACTAGCCCAGTATGTTTTGTAAATTTTGCCATGACAAGTCTCTCCTTAAAATGGTTTGCGAATATCTGTAAAATGACCAGTAATAGCTGCGGCTGCTGCCATAGCAGGACTAACTAAATGTGTTCTAGCATCACGTCCTTGGCGACCTTCAAAATTACGGTTGCTAGTTGATGCACAGCGATCTCCCGGTGCTAATTTATCATCGTTCATTGCAAGACACATAGAGCAACCCGGTAAGCGCCATTCAAATCCTGCATCAATAAAAATCTTATCTAATCCTTCGGCTTCAGCTTGTTCTTTCACTGGTCCTGAACCGGGTACAACTAATGCTTGTACACCTTCAGCCACTTTACGGCCTTTAGCAATTTGCGCAGCAGCTCGTAAATCTTCTATACGTGAGTTTGTACAAGAACCAATAAACACTTTATTGATCTTAATATCAGTCATTTTGGTGCCAGCGGTTAATCCCATATAAGTTAATGCACGCTCTGCAGAGTGTTTTTCAATAGGATCAGCAAAATCATTAGGATTCGGTACTGTTGCATCAACTGAAGTTACTTGACCAGGATTCGTTCCCCAAGTGACTTGTGGCGCGATATCTTTTCCTTCTAACGTCACAACTGTATCAAAATGTGCACCTTCGTCGGTTTTTAATGTCTTCCAATAGGCAACAGCTTTATCAAAATCCTCACCTTTAGGTGAAAATTGACGACCTTTTAAGTACTCAAAAGTCACTTCATCTGGTGCAATTATGCCAGCTTTAGCTCCCATTTCAATTGCCATATTACACAACGTCATACGTCCTTCCATGGATAATGATTTAATCGCATCACCACAAAACTCAACCACATGCCCAGTACCGCCAGCGCTGGTGGTTTTACCAATAATAGCTAAAATAATATCTTTAGCGGTAATGCCGTCAGCAACTTGCCCTTTAACTTCAATTTTCATGGTTTTAGCACGACCTTGTTTTAAGGTTTGAGTTGCTAACACATGCTCAACTTCGGAAGTACCAATACCAAAAGCTAATGCACCAAATGCGCCATGTGTAGCAGTGTGCGAATCACCACACACAATAGTCATACCCGGTAAAGTCATACCTTGCTCAGGGCCGACTACATGGACAATACCACGTAATGGGCTTTGTAAATCATATAACGAAACACCAAACTCTTTGGCGTTTTTTGCCAGTTCGGTTAACTGAATGCGAGCCATTTCGCTACAGGCACTTAAATCATTACTTTTGGTTGAAGTGTTATGATCCATAGTTGCAAAAGTCTTATTGGGCTGGCGAACTTTACGATTCATTGCACGTAAGCCATCAAAGGCCTGTGGAGAGGTGACTTCATGAACTAAATGACGATCGATATATAAAATAGGCGTTTCATTTGGAGCTTCATAAACGACATGCGCATCATATAATTTCTGATACAGTGTTTTTGACATTGCAGATTCCTTATTATTTTTTACAACTGGTATTAGTTTTAAACTTTGACATTATTTACTAATCCTATAATTAATTGAATTAAAAAGGATACAAGTAGCAGTTTATTCTGCATACTTGAGTATCTTTTTACTACACATTTTACATAGCTAATTCAACTAAATAAGCTTACAAATAATGTCTCCCATTTCATCAGTTGAAACGGGTTGTTCTTTTTGTGCAAGATCGATAGTACGATAGCCTTGTTCTAATGCTTTATTTACTGCTGTTTCGATAGCTGAGGCAATATCATCACGTTTAAAGCTGTAACGGACTAACAAAGCTAATGACAAAATTTGTGCTGCAGGATTAGCAATATTTTTACCAGCAATGTCAGGTGCGCTACCTCCAGCAGGTTCATATAAGCCAAAGCCTTGTTCATTAAGACTAGCAGAAGGCAACATCCCCATTGAACCAGTTATCATGGCACATTCATCGGATAATATATCTCCAAATAAATTTGAGCATAAAATAACATCGAATTGAGACGGATCTTTAACAAGTTGCATTGTGGCATTATCGATATACATATGTTCAAGTTCGATATCAGGATAGTTTTTAGCTACTTCATTAACCACCTCACGCCACAAAATTGAAGTTTGTAATACGTTGGCTTTATCAATTGAAGTTACTTTTTTGCGACGTAAGCGTGCGGCTTCAAACCCCATTTTTGCAATACGCTCTATCTCAAAACGATGATAAACTTCAGTATCAAATGCTTTTTCTTGAGCACCACTACCTTCACGTCCTTTAGGTAATCCAAAATAAATACCGCCAGTTAATTCGCGCATACATAAAATATCAAATCCACGCTCTGCAATATCGGTGCGTAATGGGCAAAGATCTTCTAAGCCTTGATACAAACGAGCAGGGCGCATATTAGCAAATAATTTGAAGTGTTTACGTAGTGGCAATAACGCACCACGTTCAGGTTGCTTTTCAGGTGGTAAATTAGACCATTTAGGACCACCCACTGAACCAAATAAAATAGCGTCAGCTTTTTCACATCCTTCAAGTGTTTCATTAGGTAATGGGCAACCATGAATATCAATCGCAGCCCCCCCAACATCATACTCGCTAGTTGTGATTGAAAGCTGATATTTTTGGCGGATAACATCTAATACTTTATAGGCTTGTCTCATTACTTCAGGGCCAATACCGTCGCCGGGAAGTACTGCAATATGGTAGTTTTGTGACATTTTTTATTCCTTTACAATCTAAATTAATTTTCATGTTTTGCTGTTAAACGGCAAAACAAATTATCTTTTAGTCATGATGTAATTTTTGTTTTTCTTGTGCAACTTGATTTGCTCTATACACATTATTCAATACATTAATTAAAGCCAAAGCCGATGAGTGAACGATATCGGTTGCAAGCCCAACACCATGGAACTTACGACCTTTATATTCGGCAACAATATCAACTTGTCCTAAAGCATTTTCACCTTGTCCTTTAGAAGCTAACTGATATTTTACAATCGAAATCGGCTCGCCAGTAATACGGTTGATAGCTTGATAAACAGCATCAACAGGACCGTTACCTGTTGCAGCATCAGAATACTTTTTATCACCAATTAACAAGCTAACCGAAGCGGTTGAAACAACCGTCGAACCTGATTGAACATTAAAATAATCCAAAACATAATGTTCTTTTTCATCTTTTAATTGATTGATAAATATTAATGCCTCTAAATCATAATCAAATACTTGGCCTTTTTTATCAGCTAATTCTAAAAATGCCTCATAGACTTGATCTAAGTTATAATCTTTATCGTGATAACCAAGTTCTTCTAAACGATGTTTAACGGCGGCTCGTCCTGAGCGAGAGGTTAAATTTAATTGGATTTGATTTAATCCGATTGATTCAGGGGTCATAATTTCATAAGTTTCACGATTTTTTAAAACCCCATCTTGATGAATTCCTGAGGAGTGGGCAAAAGCGTTACTACCAATAATTGCTTTATTACCCGGAATTGGCATGTTAGTAATTTGGCTAACAATTTGGCTAGTACGATAAATCTCTTGGTGATTAATATTTGTGTGAACGTTTAAGATATTTTGACGAACTTTAATCGCCATAATAACTTCTTCAAGTGCGGTATTACCCGCACGTTCGCCTAAACCATTCATCGCCCCTTCAATTTGCCGAGCACCTTCTTGAACCGCACTAATCGAGTTAGCCACCGACATACCCAAGTCATCATGACAATGGACAGAGATAATCGCTTGATCAATGTTCGGGACACGTTCAAATAGGGTATGAATAATGCCACCAAATTGATAAGGGACAGTATAACCGACAGTATCCGGAATATTGATCGTTCTTGCCCCTGCTTTAATTGCTGCTTCAACGATACGACATAAGTTATCAATTGGGGTACGGCCTGCATCTTCACAAGAAAACTCCACATCATTAGTATAATTACGTGCACGTTTAATACAGTGCACAGCTCTTTCAATGACATCATCAAATGTCATTTTTAATTTATCTTTAACATGTAAGGTTGATGTTGCCATAAAAGTATGAATTCGAAATTGATCTGCAACTTTTAATGCCTCGGCAGCAACATCAATATCTTTATCAACACAACGAGACAATGCACAAACACAGCTATCTTTAATGGTCTTAGCAATCGTTTGGACTGATTCAAAATCACCAGGAGATGAAACAGGAAAGCCAACTTCCATCACATCGACCCGCATTCGCTCCAAAGCAAGCGCTATTTGTAACTTTTCTTTAACGCTCAAACTTGCTTGTAATGCTTGTTCACCATCGCGTAACGTTGTATCAAAAATAATGACTTGATCGCTCATTGTTTTTCCTTTTATATATTTTAGCGCTATCTCGGTATTTCAAGTTAAAAAAACAAAAAACCCGCACTTTAGCGCGGGTTCTTGTTAATTTGTTGAGTTGTTTATTTAACTACTTCTTTTTACTCCACACACAAGCTATCCGCGCAAGTTAATGCGAGGAGGAGGCTTAGGTCGAGTGATAAGAAGTTAATAAACATAATAATCTCTAAATTTTTTCTTATTAAAATAAACTGGTAATACTTTTACCAAATGATATTATCTGTGTCAACGATTATTTTGTTCAATTTTAATATAGTCTAATTTTTTAACTATAAAAATTAAGTAACAAGCGTTGATAGATTATTTAGCAAATCTATTAAAATGATAACTTGAGATGTAATTTAACCTAATTATAATAATTTAAAGCATAACCTCATGAGGGCATAACCATGAATATCGTTGATATTTCTCAAAAACGCTACACTACCAAACATTATGATCCAACAAAAAAAATTCCTGCTGATAAGATTGAACAATTATTAACTGTTTTAAGAAACAGCCCATCATCAGTTAACTCACAACCATGGCATTTTTATGTTATTGATAATGATGCGGCAAAGAATAAAATTTTACCGGCTATACTTGAATTTAATCAACCAAGAGTGACTGGCGCTTCGCATACAATTGTCTTTTGCATTAAAACACCATTAGACGAAGCCCATTTAGTCAATCTACTCAATCAAGAAGATAAAGACGGTAGATACCCTTCAACCGATCTTAAACAAGCACAAGATCAAGGTCGTCGGCACTTTGTAAAGCTCAATAGTGCAACCATTGAATCGCAACAATGTTGGGAAAGTAAACAAGCTTATCTTGCATTGGGGCAACTGCTTTTTGCAGCAACGGCAATTGGTATTGATTCAACAGCGATTGAAGGGTATGACGCCCAAAAAATGGACGAGATTTTAGATCTCAAAAGCAAAGGGCTTAAAAGCGTTATTGTAGCCACATTAGGCTATCGAGCTGAAAATGACGGCAATGCGCATCGACCAAAATCACGCTTACCTAAAGAGCAACTTTTTACGTTTTTATAAAAAATAACGTTTTCAATTATCCCACCTAGTAAAAGGTGGGATACCTTAAAATGGCTTTATATTATTTTTGATAATAATTTTGATATTGCTTGAGTTTATCTTTTAGTACTTGTTGTTCTAGGGTATTCTTCATTAAAGAAGAAATAACCACCATATCTTTGAGTATAGAATGAACAGCCTTTGTTGAATTTTTCAATTTTATAAAATTGAAAATATTTAAGTAACCAAGATATGCATAATAAATTTAATTTAAGGTATTGTTGATTATATATGCACATGGGGTGAATTTGAACGGTTTTATATAAATCTACCGTTAACACCATTTAACCAATTTACTCACATTATTACAAATAACCCTAGACCCAATCCTCAGAATCGCTACAATATACGCAATTAATCATATAGCAAATGCCTTTTGCTATTTTAACCCAATAAACGGATGATGTTTTATGGCGCAATATGTTTATACCATGAACCGCGTAGGGAAAATTGTTCCCCCTAAACGCTATATTTTAAAAGATATTTCTTTAAGTTTTTTTCCGGGTGCAAAAATTGGTGTACTCGGTTTAAATGGAGCGGGTAAATCCACTTTACTACGAATTATGGCGGGTGTTGATACCGAAATTGAAGGCGAAGCACGCCCACAACCTGATATTAAAATTGGTTATTTACCCCAAGAACCGAAATTAGATCCTAAACAAACTGTGCGTGAAGCCATTGAGCAAGCGGTTAGTGAGGCTAAACAAGCATTGGCTCGATTAGATGAAGTATATGCCGCTTATGCTGATCCTGATGCCGATTTTGATAAATTAGCCAAAGAACAAGCAGAGCTTGAAGCCATTATTCAATCGCAAGATGCTCACAATCTTGATAATCAGTTAGAGCGAGCCGCTGACGCACTACGTTTGCCAGATTGGGATGCGAAAATTGAAAATTTATCAGGTGGAGAACGCCGTCGAGTAGCAATTTGTCAATTATTACTTGAAAAGCCTGATATGTTATTAATGGATGAACCGACCAATCACTTAGATGCCGAATCGGTAGCATGGTTAGAACGATTCTTACATGACTACGAAGGTACGGTTGTTGCAGTAACTCACGATCGCTACTTCCTAGACAACGTAGCTGGTTGGATTTTAGAGCTTGACCGTGGTGAAGGCATTCCATGGGAAGGCAACTACTCATCTTGGCTTGAACAAAAAGATCAGCGCCTAGCGCAAGAAGCCTCGACCGAATCGGCACGTCGTAAATCGATCGAAAAAGAACTCGAGTGGGTACGACAAAATGCGAAAGGGCGCCAAGCAAAAAGCAAAGCCCGCCTAGCTCGCTTTGAAGAACTCAACAGTAACGATTACCAAAAACGTAACGAAACTAACGAGCTCTTTATTCCAGCTGGACAACGTTTAGGCGATAAAGTGATTGAAGTAAGCAATCTAACTAAATCGTATGGCGATCGTGTGCTGATTGATAACTTATCTTTTAGTATTCCTAAAGGGGCAATTGTTGGCATTATTGGTCCAAATGGAGCAGGGAAATCAACCCTATTTAGAATGCTATCAGGCAAAGAACAACCTGATTCAGGCACGATTACTTTGGGTGAAACAGTGCAACTTGCATCAATTGATCAGTTCCGTGACAGTATGGACGACAAAAAAACAGTTTGGGACGAAATTTCAAACGGTCAAGATATTATGCGTATTGGCAATTTTGAAATCCCAAGTCGTGCTTATGTTGGTCGTTTTAACTTTAAAGGTGTTGATCAGCAAAAGCGTGTTGGTGAACTTTCAGGTGGTGAACGTGGGCGTGTACATTTAGCTAAATTATTACAAGTGGGCGGTAATGTATTATTACTTGACGAACCGACTAATGATTTAGATGTCGAAACCTTACGAGCACTTGAAAACGCACTCCTTGAATTCCCAGGTTGTGCTTTAGTGATTTCACATGACCGTTGGTTTTTAGATCGTATTGCGACCCATATTTTGGATTATCAAGACGAAGGACATGTGGAATTCTTTGAAGGTAACTTTACCGAATACGAAGAATGGAAAAAGCGCACATTGGGTGCTGAAGCATTAGAGCCTAAACGTGCTAAATATAAACGAATCTCCAAATAGAATTAATTTTTATTTTATTCCGCCGATTTATATTGGCGGAATTGTTTTATCTTCTTGATAGCGATTTTAAATATTTTTCAAAATGTAATTATCTAAACTAACCCTTTAGATGAACTAATAATTCTCGAAAAAGTATCCATTAGCAAACGCGGTATAGCGTTTATACCACGTGATTTTGCATCATCACAAATGGCAATCGCAAGATCAGGTTTTGAACTTTTATGAATTGCTTTTTGAATAATTTGATGTACAGGCAGATCAATATGCTGTGTTGTATTATAAGCGGCAAGTTTATAGACATGACTAAAACCATGTTTAAATAAAAAGTTTTCAATGTCTCGCGCAGGTAAAACCGTTAAGTAATCATTAGGATTTTTATCTTCACCACATAACGATTTTACTGTATCGGCATATTTTTTACCCGCCATATCCCCATCAGTAATTACATACCAATGAATTCCCATTTTATTGGCATATTTTATAAGCGGTTTTAAACCACACTGAGCAAACTCAATAAGCTGAACTCCCTCTGAACTCAGATGATAACCACTTTGTTCTGCTAGTTCACGTAACAACCACACTTCGGTTTCGCCCTCGACTAACAACCAACATCGTGCAAATAAGGCATTTGATCGGCGATAAAGAATATGAAACGCAATACGACGATTATCACTAACGCTTAATGAATAAGGTTCAATGTATTTGGCAATAATTTTATCTGGCAGACGAATTAAACGATAAAGGTTTTCTAATGAAAATAACGATACTAGATCACTTGAGTTAGACGTGATAATTTTTTGTGTAGGAAAGTTTTTTAGTAAGCGAAATGCAACGGATAAAATGATTGGATGTAACAAACTTTCAGGCTCTTCTAAAATTAAAATAGGCATTGAACTTTGTGAAAGTGAATAATTTCCTTTAGCATCAATAATAGAGCCGAAAATTCCTAAAAATACCGTTCGTAAATAATCATTATCAAGATTATCCAATACATCATTAATTTGTTCCAAAACATTCCAATCTTCTGATCTTGGTGTACTTTTGGCATTTTTTTGTTTGTAATGATTGCGGTGTGCTTGATCGACAAAATAATACTCTAATAATGAGCGTGCGGCTTGTAGGCCTCGAGCTAATTCATCTTGGGTTAATTCGGCTGAATGGGCTTTTAGTTGGTTTGAAAGTTGACTAATGTAATGTTCGGATAATGGTTCGTTAGTAACAGTTAATTGCTCAGGATTAATTGCATTTTTAAGTGTCATTACTGGATTTAGTTTGATTAATGTTGCAATTAATAATTTTTCGTTTTCTATATTAAAAGGATTGCCTTGTGCATTGAGCAATTTATGTTGTGTTATAATTTGGTTATCATGTTTATTAGCAGAAATTTGATAAGTGATACGATGCAGATTATCTTGGTGTGATTGATACGAAACCGAGCGTAATGGTTGATAATCTTGATTATTTAATTCATGTAAGTGTGATTGGCAATAAGTGATTTTAATAATAATATTATCGCCATAACATTGGTATTGATCATGATAAAAATCGGAATCGACAAATTGATAAAACGTGTTATCCAGTGATAACAATTGCAAAGCGCTGATTAAACTTGACCGCCCCCAACGATTTTCACCCATTAGTACGCTAGAACTTGCATTTAATTTTAAAGATAGTTGACTAATACCTTTAAATCCGGAAATATCAATTTGTTCAATAAACATAGCGTATCCTTATTGTTAAAGATGATACTTTTCTGTCCTTTTACGAATTCGTTCAACTTTTTGATGCGTACTAGCAATTAACTTAGCTTCATTACGCAAAATCGTTTTTAAAGGTTGATTAAAATACACTTTCAAAAAACGCCAAATATCACGATCAGTTAGCCCAATATTCATGGCTGAAAAATAAAGCCCAATTAAATCTTTATCACGCCAACGAACAGGAACGGTTTTACGGATTTGAGCTCGGTGTAAATCAATCACCGATAATTTTATTTGCTGATGATTTTCAAAAAGCGGAATATCAAGCAAAAAGTGACACAAATAACAATCACGATGATTAACCCCAGCGGCATGCATTCGAGCCACCATTTTTGCCAAATAAATAACTAAAGAACGCTTTATATGATAGCTAGGTGGGTTAGTTAACCATGGCTTAGTAAAATCTTCTAAACTCACAGTCGGGTTAAGATCTTTGGTCACAATAAATGAATGACGAGCCAGCGGATTTAGTCCCTTACGACCAAATGCTCGCCCATCCATCGTATTAACGCCAACTTGCTCCAAACGCTCAATCGCATCCCACTCTTGCTTAGCATCTAAAACAGGTAAACGTAACGAAATAAGATTCTTCACAATCTCTTTAATGGTTGTACCACGATGAATTTTAATAAAATACGATTCATCACCAAGCTCAAAATTCAACGTCTTACGTTGCTTAACCGCTCGATAGACTTTGCCTGATATTAACTCAACTTCCGCAAACGGATCTTTATTTTTCCACAAAGCATCAAAAGGGGATTTTAACTTCAACTCATTCATAATGATCACAACCTAAAATAATATCTGCGGCACGCTGGGCTAAATGATATAAATCTGCCGTTTTACCATAATGTATTGCATTGTTGTGCCAAGCTAGTAATTGATCGTGATCTGTGATGGCATTTTGTACCGCTTCATTGAGATCTGCTTGCACAAAAGGCTCGGCAAGGATCACCCCAGCATTGGCATCATCAATATGATAAGCATAGCCCGAAATGCTTGACACAATCACCGGCACCCCAGCGGCTAACCCTTCAATAAGCACCATACCGGCTGCTTCTTGCCTTGCAGGGTGCAATAGCAAATCTGCCGCAAATAAAAAGTTAGGGATATCATTACGCCCTGCAAAAAAACGGACTTGATACTCAATGCCGAGTTGCTTAGCCAGTTTTTGATAAGCTTCGGGATTATCCTGCCCCACTACTAAAAAAGTCACTTTTTGTTTTAAATCGCAAGGTAGTGCGGCAATGGCGGTTAAAGAACGATCTACTCCCTTACGCTTAAAATCTGATCCAATTTGCACAATCACAAAATTATGTTCATCAATTTGATTGGCTTGCCTAAATTGCTTACCTTTAGCTAGCGACTCATAATTGTATTGACGATCTTGCGCAATACCGGGTGGCAAAAGGTAAAATCGAGACGGATCAGTATGATAATAGTGCTCAAAATCACTAATTTGCTGTTTTGTTAGTACCATAACTTTGGTTTGGCTATGTTGATTAAATACCGCATCTTCAAAAGCCAAATAGTGCTTACAGCGTTTTGACAATTTATACAAAAAGCCCTTGTGTGAAACCTTTTCGGCATAACAAGTATCACCTGCAAAATAAACATCCAAATCAGGCATTTTATTAAAGCCAACTACACAATCAACAGGATTTGCTTGTAAATGAGCCTTCACCCAATAGTAATAAGATTGATTACGATTATGGTTGGATAAGCCCTGTTTAGGTACCCAAATAATGTCAAACCCACAAGGTACATCGCCTTGCCAATCCATGACATAAACACGAACATTATGTCCTCGATTTTGACAAGCTTTAGCTATTTGCAAAAAATCACGTTGCAAACCACCAAAAGGAAAATATTTATAAATACAAAAAGCCAGTTGCATGCAGATTGCCTCAAGTTTTAAAGGAGTATTATATACTTGTTAATAAGCAACGTGCAAAAATAGCGAAAGAAGCCATAAAACGCACAAAAAACAGTCAGGAAGTATGTTGATTTTATTGAAGTTTTTTTTTGAGGCGAAAAACGTAATTCAACACATCCAGCTTGAAGTCGACCTACTAACTCCGTAAAATACCCAAAACGCTTATTTGAGTCTATTATGCAACTTCATTTAGTAGTTAACACTTTTGGTTCTGATCTCCAACGTCGATACGGTGAAAAGATCTACAAACTTACTCTACACGGCGGTTTTAGCTGCCCTAACCGCGATGGCACGATTGGCGTTGGTGGGTGCACTTTTTGTAATGTGGCATCGATCATTGATGAATCAATACAAGTTAAATCGATTGCTGATCAACTTATATCGCAAGCTCATCAAATGAAAAAATCCAAACGCTATCTTGCATACTTTCAAGCCTATACTAGCACCTATGCCGAAGTTGCCATACTCAAAGACATGTACCAGCAGGCGCTAAATAGTGCTGATATTGTCGGGCTTTGTGTTGGCACGCGTCCTGATTGCGTACCGAATGAAGCGCTTGAATTACTGGCAGGTTATCAATCTCAAGGTTTTGAAGTATGGTTAGAACTCGGCTTACAAACCGCTCACGATAAAACCTTGCACGACATCAATCGTGGACACACCTTTAACGATTATCATCAAACCGTACAAAAAGCCCGTAATCTTGGTATAAAAGTGTGCACGCACTTAATTATTGGCTTACCCAAAGAAACCAAACAAGATAATTTAATCACGCTTGAACGTGTATTAAATAGTGGCGTTGACGGCTTAAAGTTGCATCCATTACATATTGTTGATGGCAGTATTATGGCAAAAGCATGGCGAGCTGGTCGTATCAATATTTTATCATTGGATGAATATGTTGATATTGCAGGCGACATCATCAGACAAACCCCAGCAAACATCGTTTATCACCGCATATCTGCCAACGCTAGAAAACCAACCTTGCTAGCGCCAGATTGGTGCGAAAACCACTGGCAATCAATGAATGCCGTTGATCATAATTTGCGTCAATTTGGTGTTCAAGGCAAAGCCATTGGGGATGAGTATTGTTTTAAGGAGTAGAGGAATCTTCTAAATTGCATCAAAAAACTTCAATAAAATCAATACTCTACCGGAGAAATTTTAGGCCTTTAAAAAGCACCTACTCCACCAGTCCCAAAACCACTCAACCGCTACCTCCACCCGTAAAAAACGCCACCCCCCAAAAAAAAGCCAAAGCAACGCACTTAACCCGCTAACAAATCTTTACAATAAACCAACAAAAAAAGTGGCGGATTATTTATCATCAAGTTATAATTTTTGAGCTTATACAGGCAAGGAATCGCTCAAAAATCAGGCAAATGGATATAAAAGTTCATAAAAAACAATAAATTACTTGACAAGGAAATAAAAATGCATTACCATGGT
>NZ_LZHA01000063.1:0-22938 GCF_001690335.1 Gilliamella sp. Gris1-4
AATCTCGCCAAGGAATACCGGTTCTCATTCGGAAAAGGATCCCTTCAAACGTCATCCGATGCTCGGATTTATTATAAACTCGGCCGGTATTTTTCATTATTTGTAGTAGCTTTTCCCACCGTTTATCTGTTAGCATTGTTCTTGGCATGATGAATCGAGTTATGGTTGTTTTTGGCTGAATTATTATAACTCACATCATGCCGTCTAAAAAATAATCATGAAAGATCAACACGCCCTAATAATATTTTAAATAAAAAAAATGTTATCGATCGTTATGTTTATGGTGCTGATAAGGTTGGTAATGATAGAGTTGTCAATGCTTATGCTCCAGGTCGTCAGTTTTGGATTCAAGTTGGTTATGACTTCTAATTTACATAAAACGTTATACTTTTGTCAAAATAATATAAATTTTAGTGCCGCATAAATATGCAAAAAATTAAACAATTTTTATATTTAGTAAAGCCATTTTGGTGTTCATCAGCATCAAAGGTGGCTTGGTTATTATTACTTTCTGTTGTCGTATTAAGCTTATCTACTGTATGGTTTAATGTTAAATTAAATCAATGGAATGGTGATTTTTATAATGCTTTACAGACTTTAAATGGGCAAATTCTTTATCGTTTATTAGGCGATTTTATTGTTCTTATTGTTATTATGATTTTGGTTGTTGTGTACGCTGATTATTTACAAAAGAAATTGTTAATAATTTGGCGTCACCATATGACAGAAAAGGTAACTAAGCAATGGTTATCTAAACATTCTCACCATTATCACCTTAAATGTAGGCAAGATAAACTAGATAATCCCGATCAACGTATTGCGGAAGATGTTTATTTACTAATCAAACAATCATTGGATTTATTGCTTTCATTTTTGCGTTCATGTATGACGTTAATCTCTTTCACTGCCATTCTTTGGACGCTATCTGGTACTATTTCCTTTACTTTGCTATCGATAGATATTTATATTCCAGGTTATATGGTTTTTGTCTGTCTTATTTATACATTATTAGGAGTTATTTGTACGCATGCTATAGGCAAACCATTACATAAGATTAATGTGGAAAAACAAAGAAGTGAAGCTGATTATCGTGCAGCCTTGATTTATTGTCATCAATCTAGCGAAGCAATTGCTGGTCAACATGGTGAAAAACAAGAAACAGCTAGATTACAAAACAAATTTACTGCTATTATTCATAATTGGCAAAATTTGATGAGTAATGAAAGAAATCTTTCATTTTTTAGTGTAGGTTATCAACAAGTTTCTTCTTTAGCGCCCATTTTTTTTGCCTTACCGGCATTTATTGCTGGCTTAATTAATTTAGGTGGTTTAATGCAGATTAGGCAAGCCTTTATGCAAGTTTCATCGGCATTAAGTTGGTTTATTTATGCATACCGAGATATTGCTATTTGGCAAGCAACGGTAACTCGGCTTTATCATTTTATTCGACTTTTAGATGAGCTACCTGAAAACACTGTTATCCCATCTACCAATAAGGATAAGTTACTCGATGCACAAGTAGTATTACGAAGTGCGGATAATCAGCAGGTATTATTATCAACTAATATTGAGTTAGCTAAGGGAGATACTCTATTACTTCAAGGGCTTTCTGGTATAGGCAAATCGACACTATTAAAAGCCATTAGTGGTTTTGGGGCAAACTATCAAGGTGTTATTCAACGCACAGATAATTATCTGTGGATCCCACAAAAAATTTGGCTTAGCTATGATAGATTAGATAATTTATTGACTTATCCAGCGTGTCGGCAAAGTTTTGCTCGAGATACACTAATTGAAACGTTGTCATTGGTGGGTTTAGATAAATTAAATAGTGAATTAGAAACGGAAGATGATTGGAGCAACCGTCTATCGGGTGGGGAACAGCAACGCTTAATGTTTGCTCGATTATTACTTAATAAACCCGATCTGATATTATTAGATGAAGTAACTTCCGCATTGGATTTACCAAGCGTTTATCAACTTATTTCGTTATTACAAGAAAAACTGTCTGAAAGTGCTGTGATCTTTGTTTCTCATCAGCCGATACAAAATTATGTTAAATACATGATCAATTTAGATACTACTGTTACTCCGTCAAATCAACAATCAACTAAACTGCGCAGTAATGCTGTTAATATGTTTGTATCTAAGGTTTAAATACTATGTTAAAAAATTATTTATATTGTACTTTATTTATTTTATTGCTAAATTTTCCTCATTTATGTTGGGCAATAACGCCAATTGACACTGATCCTGCAATAGAAACTTACCAATTAGAGAATGGTTTAACCGTTTATCTACAACCACGTCCAAAAGCAGGATTAGAATTAAGGTTAATTGTGCACAGTGGTTCCTTGCAAGAAAATGAAAAGCAACTAGGTTTAGCACATTTTGTTGAACATATGGCATTTAAAGGAACAAAAAATTTCCCAGATAAATCGAGTTTTAAGTCGCTAGAAGAGCATGGTATTCATTTAGGTAGCCATATAAATGCGGCGACCAGCTTTAATTCTACTGTATACCGTTTGTCGTTACCAACTAGTACAGATCAACAGGTAGAAAAGGGATTAATGGTATTATCTGATTGGGCTTATCATATTTCTTTTGAATCGAAAGATTATGAAAGTGAACGCGATGTTATTATCGAAGAATGGCGTTTACGACAAGGTGTGGCTTATCGTATTAATACTATCTTAGATGAATTACGTTATCATGGTAGCTTATATGCTGATCGAGCACCGATTGGTTCGTTAGATATTATAAAAAATGCGCCTGTAGAAGAGGCGAAAACCTTTTATTCCAATTGGTATCAACCTCAAAGAATGAGCCTAGTTGTTGTAGGAAACTTTGATACTAAAGTCGCAAAACAATGGATTGCTAAGTTTTTTGGCCAACGTCCTCGAGGTAATGCACCTGTTGATGTTCCTCAATTAAGGGCTTTTGCATCGCAGAGTGAGCCATTAGTTAAGATTATTCTTGATCGTGAACAAGGGCAAAGGATAATACAATTAGCATTACAACGTAATTTGCCAACAACCTTAAATACACCACAAGGCATAAAAGAAGACGTTTTTGATCTAGTCTGGTTAACACTACTTAATCAACGGTTATCGTTATTGGTAGAAAATCAGATATTGCCTAATTCTCAAGTTAATCAACAAGGGATCTTATTCGATGATAAACGTATGCAATATCTTATTTTTGCACAGCCAAAAGATCAACAGTATTTAGATGCAATAAAGCATCTTTTTACTGAATTACAGCGGATGTCAACCAATCGTGTATCTGAAATTGAATTGCAGCAGATAAAAACGCAAATCTTGACAAAATTAAAACAACAATTAGAAAATGAAAGTAATTATCAAAATGATTATTTAGCTAATCAATTAGTTAACAACATCACCAATAGTTTGCCCATACAAAATAAACAGCAACAATTAACACAAACAGAAAAGATTTTAAAAAAGGTTAATACAGAACAATTGCAAACAATGGTGGCTGAAAGGTTAAATAGTGCTGATTTACGGATTGCTATTATTGGACCTGATAGTGATGAAGAAGCTATTAATATATCTCAAATCAAACAATTATGGCAATCTATTAGGCAAACTCAGCTTGGTGACTTTTCTTTTAAAAAGGTGGACGTTAAGCTTGATATAGTACCGTTAGAGCAAGGAAAGATTAAAACAACCCGTAACATCAGCGAAATAAAAGCATATGAGTGGCAATTAAGCAATGGACTTCGCGTTATTGCTCGTCCTGATAATACTTTATCAAGTGATGTTGAAATATTATTACAAATTCCAGGAGGATTATCCCTAGATACCTATCAACAATTAGGTATTATGCGTTGGTCTCAAAGATTGGCTGAAGCAAGTGGATATGGATCTTATAGTGCAGCAAAATTAAACCAATTTGAACGGCAACATCAAGTTAGCGTTTACCCTTATGCAGAATTATTTTATCATGGTTTACGTGGAAAAGCCCCCAATGATCAATTAGCATCATTATTTAAATTATTCTATTTGAAATTAACAGCGGCTAATTTTGACCCAGAAAGATTAGCTAAGACCAAACAAAAATTGGGCTTGGCTTACGAAAAACAACCTGTTGAAAGACAATTTTTAGATTTAATCAATAAAAATGCTTTTAACCATGGCGAGCGATTACTCGTTTCGCCAAAAGGACCTTGGATCAATTTTACTGTTGATCAACTTAAACAATACTATTCACAAACGTTTAACTTACCGCTATCAGCTAATATTATTATTTCTGGACGTTTTAATATTGATGACATTAAGCCATTAGTGGAACGTTGGTTTGCAGGTTTACCTGTTGTTGATAGGAAAACGACATGGATAGATAATGGTATCACACCAATTCATCATTCAATGCAAAAAGCCTATCCAATGGCTAGCAGTGATAAGTCGATGGTCAGCATACTTTATTCTGAGCAAAAATCATGGCAGTTGAGTGATCAACTGAAACTTGAATTACTTGATTATATTGTTAATTTAAGGCTACGTCATTATGTAAGGGAACAAGCGTCTGGTGTTTATACGATTATTTTTTCTCAACAATTGATTAAATATCCGACTTCTTATTATTTGGCTAGGTTAAATTTCACCACGGCACCAGATAAGGTTAACGCTTTAACTTTACTGGCTGATAAAGTGATTCAATCAGTAGCACATGATGGTATTACCTTAGATGAACTAGAGCAGGCGAAAAAATCATGGTTACTCGATCATCAAGAAAAGGTGACAAGTTCTACTTATTGGTTAACAGCTATGGCACAAATAGCCGCTGATGGAGATCGTTTTGATGAGTTAAAGACACAACCAAATATCATTGAAGCTATCACATTGGAGGATACCAATCATTTAGCGAAGCAATTATTAGGTAAAAATCCAAAAATTTTCACTTTATTACCAAAAGAAAACAACAGCTTGAATCAATAAAATTATTAATTTTGTTATGGAGTTAAAGTAATAAGCCAGCATATGGGGTATTACTTTTAATCCTATATTTTAGATATTTTTATACGGGTAATCTCTATGTCCTACTCTCATAATTATGATCGGCTTATTGTTTAATCAAACTTTTAGTGACAAAAAGATGCCTTATATAAATAAAAATATGGTTTCCAGTTTAAACCATGAGCCATTAAATTTGCTTAAACAACGGTATTTTATTTATTTTAGGTGTCTAATTATGGCAAGTCTTCTTATTTTGAATCTTCGTTTTCCTAATAAACTAATTTTTATATCTAGGCTGAATTTCTAGATATGAAGGTAAAACTGTTACAATTTATTCTTTATAATAAGAATGATTGTAATTTATAGTTTCAATAAAAAATAAAACAACTTAAGCATAGATAATTTCAGGTAATTGAACATCCCAAGGTTTGTTATCAATATGTTGGACTTTTTGGCAAGCAAAAGCAAGTCCAATTGGTAAAATTTGTTGAGTTTGATAATTTGCTAGTAATCGGTCGTAAAATCCACCCCCCATTCCCATACGATAACCTCGTTGATCAAAAGCAACTAGTGGCGTAAAAACAATGTCGAGTTGATGATAAGGAAGTACATTTAATACATTTAACTTTGGTTCTAATATGCCAAAGTTATTTTTAATCAGTTGGGTTTGACTCGTGTATTTTAAAAAGAGTAAATGTGTCGAAGAAAAAGGGTGAATAATGGGCAAATAGACAGATTTATTTTGTTGCCATAAAAACTCTATAATAGGCCTAGTTTCGACTTCGCCATCAAATGATAAAAATATGGCAATATTTTTTGCGGTTTTAATGGCTTGATGGTGAAAAATTTGTTGATATATCGTTAGTTGAGCAATATTGCGTTCTGCTAGGGATAGTTGTCGCCTTTTTTGACGAATTGTTTGCCTGATGTTCATACCGTTTTACTTTTTATAAAAAGGTCGAAAGAAACTCCAAGATGTCGTTAGGGTCGTAACCCTTGAACCCGAGGTTCAAGGTGAACATCGTGTTTTAATTTTTAGGTTTCCTTACAAGTAAGGCATACTCACCAATTAAAAATCACTCCGTTCTTAAGATAAGATTATCGGCTCAGGGGACTAACCCATATCGCGAGCATCTCAGAGGTGATTATTATGATACAAAATTTATCAGATCATACAATACCATTTGTATTAAATTTACAATTTAAATATTAGTTGTTGGTATTTAGTGCAGAATCGAGTAATTGTTGTAGCATTTTTAGTCGATCGCTAAATTCATTGCTTTTTTGTTTTTCTTTTGCCAATTCGTAAGAAATATTCAGTGCCGCAGTAATAATAAGTTGATCACTATTAACCTGAGGGGATTTTTCTCGTAAATTTGTTAAGCGCTCATCTAAATCTTTTGCAGCACTATTAAGTGCTTCGACTTCATCAACAGGACAATTGAACTTTAGTGTTCGTCCAAAAATTTGAATAGTGACAGCTTGAGTTTCCATATTTAACCTATTGATTCATAAAATTATTAATTTTATCGATAATGTGTTTTTGATCTAGCCCTATTTCTTGTCTTATCTCACTTTGAGATCCTTGAGGAATAAACCTATCAGGGAGTCCAATATTTAAAACATCACATTTTATTTTTTTCGATAACAGATATTCACCGACGCCGCTACCAGCACCACCTTTAATACTGTTTTCTTCAATGGTGACAAGTATATTATGAGTTTGGCTTATGTGCAAAAGGACTTTTTCATCAAGTGGCTTAACAAAGCGCATATCGATGACTGTAGCATCAATTTGCTCAGCAGCTTGTAAAGTTTCTGAAAGTAAAGCGCCAAAATTTAGTAAAGCAATATTTTTTCCTTGCCGACATAATTTAGATTGCCCTAATGGAATGGCAGTTAATGGCATAAGCTGTGCGCCACTGCCTTCACCACGAGGATAACGCACTGCAGCAGGACCATTATGTAAATAACCAGTATAAAGCATTTGTCGGCATTCGTTTTCATCACTCGGTGTCATAATGACCATATTGGGTATGCAGCGTAGATAACTTAAGTCAAATGCACCTTGGTGAGTTTCTCCGTCGGCGCCGACAATTCCTGCACGATCGATAGCAAACAATACGGGTAAGTTTTGAATAGCAATATCATGAATCACTTGATCATAAGCGCGTTGCAAAAAAGTTGAGTAAATGGCTACAACAGGTTTTAATTCACTAATTGCAAACCCAGCGGCAAGGGTTACCGCATGTTGTTCGGCTATTGCAACATCAAAAAATTGGTCAGGATAATGGTTGGCAAATTTTGTCATACCTGAGCCTTCCCCCATTGCAGGAGTAATTGCCATTAAACGTTTATCATTTTGCGCCATTTCGCATAACCAATCGCCAAATATTTGCGAATATGTTGGGGCAATTTTTGGGGCGATAGATAATATGCCATCATCTGGATTAAATTTTGGAACACCATGCCATAACGTTGGGTCTTTTTCAGCTGGTGCATAGCCTTTGCCTTTTTGTGTTATTACATGAAGCAGTTGTGGACCCTTTAATTGGCGAACTTTTTGTAAAGTTGCGACCAATCCATTAATATCATGTCCATCAACAGGACCTATATAATTAAATCCAAGTTCTTCAAATAAGATAGCCGGTGTGACTAATCCTTTTAAGTGTTCTTCAGTTTTTTTAACAAGTTCTTTTAATGGTGGAATATTAGCTAATATTCGTTTGCTATTTTCCCTAAAAGATGTATAGGCTTTACTTGATAATATTTGAGTTAGATGTTGGTTAAGTGCACCGGTATTTGCAGAAATTGACATGTCATTATCGTTGACAATCACTAGCATATCCGGTTTGATATGCCCTGCATGATTCATAGCTTCAAATGCCATACCAGCAGTTAATGCTCCATCGCCAATAATGGCAGCTACTTTTTTACCTGATTGTTTTTTTTGTTCGCTAATTGCAATACCAAGTGCTGCACTAATTGAAGTTGAAGAATGACCTGTGGTTAGCACATCATATTCACTCTCATTACGATGAGGAAATGGATGAAGTCCCCCTTTTTGACGAATAGTGAGCATTTGGTCTCGTCGACCAGTCAAAATTTTGTGAGGGTAAGCTTGATGACCAACATCCCAAATAATTTTATCAAAAGGTGTGTGATAAACATAATGCAAGGCCGTAGTTAATTCAACCACACCTAGTCCCGATGCTAAATGACCACTTGATTGACTTACGCATTCGAGTAAGTATTGTCTAAGCTCGTGACAAATAGACGATAACTGTGACTGAGGAAAACGTCTTAGATCCTCAGGTGAGTTTATCTGTTTTAACAAAGGGTAATTATCTAAATTCATTATGTAATGTTGTATTTTAGCTAGTTATTAACTATTGCGATTAATAATATAACCAGCAAGTTCCTGTAATGGCTGATTATTATAAGGTATTTGTTTTAGACTATCGATAGCTTGCTGATAGAGTTGCTGGGTTAGTTTTACTGCACTATCTAGCCCAATTAATGCAGGGTATGTACTTTTTTCATGAGTAAGGTCTGAACCTTGTGGTTTACCCATAATAGATTGCTCGCCAATGATATCTAAAATATCGTCTTGAATTTGAAATGCTAGCCCAATTGCCTCAGCATAGCGATCGAGCATTAGCTGATAAGGTTTAGCTATTTCACCGCATGCAAAAGCACCCAAACGGATTGCCGTTTTGATCAATGCTCCTGTTTTATAACAATGTATTTTTTGCAAATGTTCAAGACTAATTGATTGATGTGTGGCCTGTAAATCAAGTGATTGACCAAGGCACATGCCATTAACGCCACTGGCATGGGCAAGTTCAGTTATCATATTAATTTTAGTTTCAGCATCGATTAATTTACTTTTTGCTAGTATTGAAAAGGCTAAACTTTGTAAGGCGTCACCAGCAAGTATTGCTTGAGCTTCACCAAATTGGATATGGCAGGTTGGTTTTCCTCGGCGTAAGTCATCATTATCCATTGCAGGTAAGTCATCATGAATTAATGAATAAGTATGAATTGCTTCAATCGCAGCAGCGGCTTCATCTAACTTAGAAAGGGGGCAATTAAACATTTGTCCAGTTAAATAGACTAAAATAGGTCGAATTCGTTTTCCACCAGCTAGCAAGCTGTACTCCATTGCTTGTTGAAGTTGAGATGGTTCAATTTGTGAAATATAGGTGGTTAAAAACGAATCAATTCGTTCTTGTAATGGCTTTAAACTATTCATTATCATCATTTGAGAATTCTGACAGTTCGGCGTCACTATTTTCAGATAATAAAATCTGAATACGTTGCTCAGCTTGCTGTAACTGTTTTTGTCCTGCTTTTGCTAATTTGATCCCTTTTTCAAACTCATTTAGTGCTTCGTCTAATGGTAGATCGCCGTTTTCTAATTGAGCTACAATAGTTTCGAGCTGTTTAAGTGTCTCTTCGAAACTTACTTCTTTGTCTTGCTTTTTTGCCATATTCAATTCCTCTTTGCGTGCGATGAGTATACACTTATTTCCCCTAATCGTGAATCTGGGTTTTGTTTATTTACTCTCATTTTCGTTATTCAATTCATCGATTGATAATAAGGTAATATCTGGATTAATCGGTTTTTTAACTTCGATACCCATTTCACGAAATCGTTCAATTTGTCCAATTACATTGCCACGACCTTTACATAATTTGTTCATGGAATTTTGATAGGTTTGTTGAGCTTTGTCTAAACAACTGCCCAGATTTTCCATATCTTCAACAAAGCCACGCATTTTGTCATATAATTTGCTTGCTCTATCGGCAATAAGTTCAGCATTACGATTTTGATATTCAAATCGCCATAAATTATGGATAGTTCGTAATGCAACTAATAAAGTAGTGGGGCTTACTATCATAATATTACTTTTCAGCGCATCGTTAATTAATGTTGGGTCATTATCTATTGCACTTAAAAATGCTGGCTCGACAGGAATAAACATCAAAATATAATCTAATGAATTAATGCCAATAAGTTTATGATAATCTTTTTGACTAAGTTGTTTTAAATGGTTACGCACAGCCGTTAAATGTTCGGCCATTGCTTTTGCTTTAACGTTTTCGTCATCACTATTAAAATGGCGTTCGTAGGCAACCAAGGTCACTTTTGAATCAATAACTACATCACCCCCTTGCGGTAAGTGAACAATGACATCGGGTTGTAATCGTTGATTGTTTTCGTTGGTTAGATTAACTTGTGTTTCGTACTCATAACCTGAACGTAATCCTGAATTATCTAAAATTTGACTTAAGATAAATTCTCCCCAGTTTCCTTGGGTTTTGTTATTGCCTTTTAATGCATTGGTTAGATTGGTTGCCTCTTTGCTCATTTGTGCATTAAGCTGTTGCAAATTACGAATTTCATGGGTTAATGTGTGGCGCTCTTTAGCCTCTTGCCCAAAACTATCTTGAACTTGCTTTTTGAAGCCTTCTAACTGTTCTTTAAGTGGTGAAAGTAAAAAATCAAGGCTCTGTTTATTTTGTTGTTCAATCTTTTTACCACTCTGTTCAAAAATGCGATTAGCTAGGTTTTCAAATTGAGTGGTAAGTCGTTGTTCACTTTGTTCTAGTATAGTTTGACGTTCTTGTGTTGCACTTAATGTTTCTTCTAAGCGTGTTTTGAGTTCACTAATTTTGACATTTTGCGCCAAATTTTGTTGTCGATACAGTTCTAACTCATGCTCTAACTGTTTTACTTGTGTTGTTAGAGCTTGGCTTTCTTCCTTTTTTTGCAACAATTGCAGATCAAACAGTTGGTGTAAATTATTAATCGTTAGTTGAGACTTTATAATTAAAACCAATAAAATTAAGGCAATAATGCCAATAATAATGGCAAACCACCCACTTAGTCCTAAAGTGTTAAACATGATTAAGCCCTTTCAAAAGTAAATGAAATGACATCATCTAAGTTGTTGCTCTCTAGGGCGAGCATAATTAAACGATCTAATCCTACAGCAACGCCAGCACAGTCTGGAAGTCCTGCTTCCATTGCGGATAGTAACTCAATATCAATATTTTGTGTAGGTAGATTTAGGTTAGCACGATCTAAATTATTTTGTTCAAAACGCATTCGTTGTTCTTGTGCATTAGTCAACTCTTTAAAACCATTAGCAAGTTCAACACCTTTGTAATAGAACTCAAATCGGCTAGCTACACGATGATCTTCTGGGCTAATAGCGGCTAATGCAGCTTGTGATGCTGGAAAGTTAAATACAGCAATAGGTTTGTCTTGACCAATATGTGGTTCAACGCCGAAAGTGAATAAGCATTGTAACAATCCATCCCTATCATAATTATCTGTGTTAAGTCCGATATCAAGCTGATTTGCAGCATTGATTAAAGTTGCATGATCCGCTTCTAAAGGATCGATATTCAGGTGACGCTGAAATGCCTTTTGATAAGAAATTCGTTCAGCAGGTTCACAATCTAGAATGGTTTGTAATAAGTCATCTACTTCATTGATCATTTGCATCATATCAAATTGAATACGATACCATTCAAGCATAGTAAATTCGGGGTTATGATAGCGGCTAACTTCTTCATGATTGCGGAAGCATTTGCATATTTGATAAATAGGACCACTACCAGCAGCTAGTAAACGTTTCATATGGTATTCAGGGCTGGTAATTAATGACATTTTTTGCCCTTGTTGTTGGTCAAGTTCTCCAGGTTTTAAATATGTCGTGTGGAAAGAGCTTAAATATACGTCTGTTACAGCATATTGGCTTAATGTCGGCGTTTCGACTTCTAATATACAGCGATCAGCAAAAAATTGCCGTACTTGAGAAGTAATTTTTGCGCGCTTAAGTAAATTATTAATAGATGCAGAAGGTTGCCAAGTCATAAAAAATATCCATGGAATTTGATTATTACTAAAAAAAGAAAATAGGGCAAAAGCCCTATTTTTTATTGTTGGCGTTCATTTTGCCATAAAGTGAATAGATTGTCGTATTTTTCTTGCTGTTGCCAAATATGACGATGTAATGTTGAAAGAATAATAGGATCTTCTAAAATCGCTAACTGCTTTTCTTTACTTATTTTTTCTAAATCTATTTGTTGATACTGAGCAATAAGCTCATTGCGTTTTTGTTGGTTTTTATCATTAACTCGATGCCGTGAAGTTGATAATGCACAAGCAAGCGCATTGTAGATAGGATCGACTAACGCCATCACAAAACCGTGTTCAACAACCGCAGCTTCGGTTTTAACTAAATATTCACCGGTAAGAGTAACTGCTCTTGCAGGGCGTGTTTCTTCAGGGGTTAAAAATAGTCCTGCTTTTTTTGCCTTCATGCCGATACTTGAAAGCCCAGACACTCTAATCACTAAAGGTGAAATGGTTAAAGGTATTAATATGGCTATATACCAATAAGTAAATTGTGGATTTAACCAGATAATTACTCCTAACCAGATAATACCTAATAATGACAGTGGCCAACAAAAATAAAATGACTCTCCCCATGTTAACGCATCATCACTTCGGGATGGTGATTTCCATTGAATTTTGCTTCCCATCCATGCTTTAAGTACAAATTTACTATGAAAGATCATGCGTATTGGCGCTAAAATCATTGACCAAATCATTTCGATCAGTATTGATAAAGTTAATTTAAATATACCACCAACATCTTTTGCCCAAGTTTGAGCTATGATAATGCCATAGCTAAAGAATTTTGGTGCAAATAGCAAGACCATGGTGGTGGATAATAGTTGTATCGCCAATTGCTCATCCCACTTAGGCCAAGTAGGATAAAATTGGTTTGGTTGGAAGAAATATTGAGGCTCAGAAATATTAAACACCAATAATAATAATGTCGAAAATATTAAAAATACCAACCACAATAATGATGAAATATAAGCCATGCCGCTAGTTACAAACATTATGCGATGGGTTAATTTGATGCCACTTTTGAAAATTAATCTTAAATTAATTAAGTTGCCCATACACCAGCGATTATCACGTTTTAAGTCTTCAATCATATTACCGGGTAGCTCTTCATAACTTCCGCTCATATTATAAGCAATCCAAACGCCATAACCAGCACGACGCATCAGTGTCGCTTCAACCAGATCGTGCGATAAGATATGTATTGGGCTTTTTCGTTTATGCAGTGGTGATAATATGCAATGTTCAATGAAAGGTTTTAGGCGAATCATTGCATTGTGTCCCCAATATTGTGCTTCACTTAATTGCCAAAAGTGCGTGCCAGAGCAAAATATATCACTATAAATCTGGTTGGCAAATTGCTGAATACGCCCGTAAAGTGTTGTCATTCTGACTGATTTTGGTGGTGATTGCAAAATGCCTGCTTTAGGATTCATTTCCATCATGGCGATCATTTTTAATATACAATCGCCCGTCATAATGCTGTCAGCATCAAGGATCATCATATATTCATATTGATGCCCCCAACGACGGCAAAAATCATCAATATTACCGCTTTTACGTTTTACTCGGCGTTTGCGATGACGATAAAAAATATTGCAACCATTTTGCTGTTTTGTTGCATTAAAATCTGCCCATGCTTTAAGTTCGTTTACATAAAGATCGGGATCATTGGTATCACTTAAAATATAAAAATCACAACAAGCTGCATGGCCTGTTTCGACCAAGGATTGATAAGTTGCTTGTAACCCAGCAAATACTCGAGCAACATCTTCATTGCAAATTGGCATAACAAGTGCGGTTCGATGTTTTGCGTCGATATGTGATGCTGGGTCCTTAGGAATAGCAATAGTGTAACGGTCTTTACCCATTACCGCTAATATTAATCCCATAATGCTAGTCCAAAAGCCGATCGAAATCCAAGAAAATAAAATAGCAAATAGGACAATAATCGCCCCTTGTATGATATAAGGTATTATACTGTAAATAGCTAATTCAGGATTGATATCCCAATTAGCCATAAAATTGATTTTTTGCCAACTCTGATAAGGTAATAAGGAAGCAAGATAAGTGGTTCCGTAATATGTTTGTACAGCAATAAGAGCAAACATAATAAAGCGACGAATGATAGCAAGAATATTAATGCCATGCTTTGACTTAGCTATATAGCGCTGGTTCCAGATTTGAGGTTGAATTGAAACGCGTTCAACTTCAGGATAACTTGGTTGTTGTTTTCGGTCATCAATAAAAGAACTAGTATCGCCAATCTGATTTAAGCGATATTTTAAGAACTCAACATCATCAGGTGGTGTTGTATTATTTTCATATTTTTGACGCCAACCTTCAGCATCAGGTAGATTTGTAAAGTAATCTTTTTTCATATTTTTATCTTATAATAATAATGACTATTACATTACTATTGTGCTGGGTATTGCCCGCTCCAAGTTTCAGAAATCACTTCATTGGTTGCTTGTGAAGCAAGTTGTACTCGAATATCAGTTGCTCTTTTACTCTCTTCAACGTTGAAGCGAACAATGACTCGCCAGCCTTTAATTTCTGGATTGTATTGCACTTCAGAACTTAATATAGAGCCATTATTAATACTTGAAATGACTTTAACTGGTGATTTTTCTGATAACTCAGGCCCAGCAAAGTCAATTACATAGGCATTAGAACCATCAAGTTTACGGATTAAATTAGCTTGTTTTATATCACCTAGAGATAAACGTGTGCTAACTGCTCTTGCGACATTATTAGGGTAACGCTTATTTTCATTTAATGAATAATGTAAGCGATATTTGATATCAAGTACATCGCCAGCTTTATATTGCTTTTCTGGTACCCAAAAAGTAACAATATTATCGTTAGTTTCATCAGCTGTTGGGATTTCAACTAATTCGACTCGTCCTTTTTGCCAATCACCTAAAATTTCAGTCCAAACGCTTGGGCGTTTTTCATAATGATCATCGAGATCTTGATAATCATCAAAACCTTTATCACGCTGAATTAAACCAAAAGCTTTTGGGTTTTCTAGACTATACGATGAAAACGATAGACGTTTAGGATTATTTAATGGACGCCAGATCCACTCGTTATTATTAGCTAAAATTGACAGACCATTAGAGTCATGCATTGCTGGTCGGTAATTTAATAATGGTGATGGCTGATTAGGTCCAAATAAAAACATACTGGTTAATGGAGCAATGCCTAGTTTTTTCACCGAATCGCGGAAAAAGACTTTAGCTTGTACAGTAACAGTTGTATCAATACTTGGAACTAATGTAATTTTATAAGCACCAGTTACGCTAGGTGAGTCGAGCAAAGCGTAGATAACTAAGTGTTTTTGATTAGCTTGAGGTCTTTCAATCCAATACTCTTTAAAACGTGGAAACTCCTCACCAGACATTTCTCCAGTGTTAATAGCAAGCCCTCTTGCTGAAAGGCCATAGCGCTGATCTTTACCCACTGCACGAAAATAACTGCCACCAAGAGCTGAAAATATTTCATCGTCAGTTTTTGTTGGGTTATTAATTGGATAATGGACTTTAAAACCAGCAAAACCCAAATTTTTAGTGTCTAGTTTATCAAGATTGATCTGGCTCAAATCAAAATAGCTAGGATCATATTGGATTGGATTAATTTGATTATCAACAATTTCATTAATTTTTATTGGGATATCAAAGTACATTCCTTCGTGATAAAACTCAAGTTTAAAACGACTTTTTCGATCACTCCAGTAGGCCTTTTGATGATTAAATAAAATTTTTTGATAATCAGCAAATTGCAAAGAAGCTAATTCATTAGGAATATTTTTAGATGGTTGAACATAAGCCTTTTTAGATAGTTTTTCGGCCTTTTCAACCACATCTTCAAACGAAAAAGCCCATGCAGAAAAACTAATGCAACTAGCTGAAGCTATGCAAAGCACCTTGCAAATTAAAGTTTTATTAAACTTACGAATTGGAAATAAATTGCACATAGAATACTCGCGTTAGTATTATCTAAAAATATTGACATAATTGATAATATTGTGTTTTGGATCATTTAAGCATTTTTCAACGTAATCTACTTTCATTTCTTGAAGAATGCTTGGATTTTCGTTTATTAGAAAGTAGGAATAGTCATCTTTAGCAATCTTTGCTTGTAAAGATGATAAATCTTGCTCAGACATTTTAAATTTTGGTTGAAAATATTGAGTTATTTTTGCATTATCTTTTGTGTAAATTGCTGCAATAAAATCAGCTGAATATTGGCAATAATTTTTTATATTATTTTCAGTTGCTGTTATTTTGCTTAGTTCAATATCATGTTCGGCTTGATTTCCCTCAACCACTTTTTTGAGTTGCAAATGATACTTTAATTTATAATTTTCATTCAGATAAAAACTTAACACACAAGAAGATTGGTTATTATCACCTTTACATTTTAGAATGCCGTGTTTAGTTATGTAGTCATCGAAGTTCTTATCACCAATAAACTGAAGCAATTGATTTTTAGCATCAACAACATAAGGGTTGTTAGTTTCAGTTTGTTGTTTTAATAGAAATAACTGCTCTGTTTCGGAAATTGGTTCATTATTTATTATTGGCAAATTTTTTTTTGCACAGCTTGTGACAAGAATAGAAACAAAGGTACATATAAGGATATTACTTACTTTCATTTATCAAATTCCATGAGCATATTCTTTAGTTAATTTCAAAGCGAGCAACTTTGCCACTAATTTAGTCACATTATTAGTAACAACAGCCACTAATAACGATTATTGTTGTAGCGCGAAATTATATACTCTTATTAATTTAAAAAACACTAGCAGATTAAATTAAATTTATAAAAATTGTACTTTAGATACGGTCAATTTTTTCTAATGTTTGCATATTTTTTTATTATCGACTGTAAATTTAGTCTCATGATCAATTGAGGGCTTAAATTTCCCCTTTGCTTTTAAAAAAGCGATCAGTTGCTCGGCATTCATGTTGGATTTTGAACAAGTATGAAATATAGCATCTTCCCCAAACTTGCTTTTGATTGCATCAAGTAAAGAAGATTCGGTATAATTGTTTCCATTCATCATATGCAATACTTCGTGTCCATGAATTGACATTATAGCCTCCCTGAATTATCGTTCATTTTAATGATTAATTTATTATTTCTAGTTCGGAAAGATAACAGATATTTTTAATAAGAAAAAGAGGTTCGATATTAAAAATATAATAAAGTTTTAATCATTCCCCTGATTTACATCAGGGGGAAGAAATAACAGCAAAAAGGCCGTAAATTCAAGTAAGAATAATCTTTCTTTTATTTTTTAATTGTTGGCTAATTTTGTAATAATTGATTGATTTTCGCTTTTAACCTGGTGAATAACAACAGAGATAGTATCAGCAAGTTTGTAGCAAACCTCATCTTTAATTTTGATGATTCCTTCCTCAGGTAACGAGATAATTTCTTCCTTGACTGAGTGAATCATTGAAAGTGGCATAAATGCAAAAGCGCCTATATCACATAAACGAACTCGAGCACCACCACGATTGATATCGATAATTTCAGCAGAAAAACTTTCACCTACTTTATTTGATAAGTATTGAGCATAAAGATTTTCTGCCATATCACGTTCTGCATAGCGTAATGTTTTGCGTCTTTCATTCATGTTTTTTAATTGATCTTTATCGGGTGCGGTTAATTCTTGTGATCGGATAAATGCTTTGATTAATCGATGGTTGACCATATCACCATATTTACGTATTGGTGAAGTCCATGTTGCATAGGCATCAAATCCCAAACCAAAATGTGGTTTAGGTTCAGTTGAAAAATCAGCAGGGCTTTGGAATTTGCGAAGTTTTGTGGACAAAAATGGAGTGTTGTCGATTATACGACGCAACTTTACGTAACCATCGAAAGATAATAATGATTCTTTATCAAATTCAGTGATTCCGTTGTCATTTAAAAAAGTCACTACTTGTTCAATATATTTATTATCAAAACCTGAATGAATATTAAAAATTCCAAAACCAATTTTATTTTTTAATTGCAATGTTAAAGCTTGGTTAGCTAAAACCATGACTTCTTCTACTATTTGATTTGCAATCCGACGAGACTCTTTAATTATTGATTTAACTTGGCGATTTTCATCAAGTTCAAAACGATAATCTCCATTATCTTTAAAAACTAATGCATGATTTTGCCGCCATGCCATACGAATTTTTGCTAAGTCAGCTAAATGTTTAAGTTGCTGTTTAATAATTGGATTATTAGTTTCTAAATCTTCATTATTTTCTAAAAAATTAGAAACATTGTTATAAGTTAATTTAGCTTTTGATTCAATCCAAGCTGGTATAAAAGTGATCTCATCGCTATTAATATTGCCCGTTTCGTCAATACTCATTTTACATATCATTGCTGGACGTTTTTGATTTGCTTTTAATGAACATAAATCATTGGCAAGCTCTTTGGGTAGCATAGGGATATTAAAATCAGGCAAATAAGTGGTAAAATTTCTGATTTTGGCAATACGATCAAGTTCGCTATCTTGTAATACATAAGCGGTAGGATCGGCAATGGCAACCGTCAATTGATAATCTCCTTGTTCACCTTTTGATATCGCAATAGCATCATCCATATCTTCTGTATCTTCGCTATCGATGGTGAAAAAGTTAACATCGGTTAAATCTTGACGGTTATCAAGTTCAGTACCGTTAATTGATAATGAATCGAACTGTGGGGCGTGAGTTTCTAAATCGTAGCGCGCTAACGTTTTTAGCCAAAGTTGATAAGGTGAATTGCTTTCAGCAACAAAACGAACAATTTCGGCAAGAAATTGATTCCGTTCTTCTTGCAAAGGGTGAGAAACAAGCGTTGCCACAACCCAATCGCCTTCTTTTAGTTTTTCGCTAACTTGCTTGTTTATTTTGCAACGGATGGCTAGATTAGTTGACATATTTTCAGGAAAAATAACCATTGCACGATCTTGAAAGCCTATTTTTCCAATAAATTTTTGCAATGCACTTTCAATTAATAACTCAGGTTCAAAAGACTCTTTATCATTATTACTTATTACTGTCCCTGAGACCTTATCACCATTGCAAACTCTTTTCATTTTAGCAATAGGGATGAAATAACTTTTTTTATTATCAACATCTAAAAAACCAAATCCTTTTTCATGAGCCCGAACAATACCTTCAACACGGGGAGTCTGTTCATGGAGTTCTTGTTTTAATTGTGCAAGTAGAGGGTTATTTTGAAACATATGGCTTAACATTAGTTAAAAAGTTGGTATTAAATTCTATCATATTTATGCAAATTGTGGTTATTGAATTAATCGGTGATGGTATTGAAAATAGACGTATAATAATGCCACTTAAAATAATTGGTCGAATTAGAGTATGAAATTAAACTATAAATTACAGGGTGACGGACAGCCGATAGTGTTTTTACATGGGGTGTTTGGTAGTTTAGATAATTTAAATATGCTAGCGAAGGATTTTGTGCAACATTATCAAACCGTGCAAGTTGATCTGCGGAATCATGGGCATTCCCCTTGGTCTAATAAGATAACTTATCAAGCTATGGCTGAAGATGTAGCTGAACTTTGTTATGATTTACAATTAAAAGATATAATATTAGTTGGTCACTCAATGGGGGGGAAGGTTGCTTTGCAATTATCGCAAATGCTTTCAGATTCTATCCAAAAGATTATTGCTATCGATATTGCGCCTATAAAATATCACCGTTCGGCCAATGCCACTATTTTAAGAGTGTTAATGTATTGCCTTAGTAACCAAATTACTGATAAAAAGCAGATCATCAATTTAATGGAACAAGTAGGTATTAACATGCCAACCATTCTTTTTTTACTAAAATCGTTTAAGAATGATAAATGGTTGTTTAATATTGAAGCAATTAATTCACAATATGGTCATATTTGCGATTGGCAAAATATCTCACCTTGCTTAAAACCCACGTTATTTATTCGGGGAGGTAACTCCACTTATATTACAAATGAAGCTTATCCAGCGATTTTTGAACAATTTCCTAATACAAAAATTGAAGTGGTTGAAGGTGCTGGGCATAATGTTCATGCTGAAAAAACGTCACAAGTTTTGCAACTTCTACATAACTGGATAGAGGGATGAATGGTATTTAACTTGTAAATATTTAGAGTGAATTACAAAATAATCGTTGCTGCTCGGCAATTTGTTTGTTAGGTGCATTAACCGTTATAACAACCATTTTACACTGGGCATTATAAGTTTTACTGGTGAGCTTATAGTGCCAACCAGAAGGAATAATTTGGTTTGTGGTATAAGGGTAGCTATCAAGTAGCTGAAAAGCAATTTTGTTGGCACGTAAGTAGTTTGCAAAATAATGATGCTTATAAAACAATGCTTGTTGATAATTAACAAATCCTAACATAATAATTGAAAATAATAGTGTTGCTATCATAACTTCAATTAAACTAAAACCAGCTATATTTCTCTTTTTGTTATTCACAATAAATAGCCCTTTTTTCTGGACAATAATCGAGCCAATGACCTTTTTCAACAATCAATCGATTGTTATCAAAATGTGCGAGTGTATATAAATAAAAATCTTTAGCTTCGCCTCTTACTAACACATACTTATCAATTCTTAATAAAGACTTTTTTATGCATGCTTTTAATTGATAAGTGGATTCAGTCATACAATACCAATTAGCTTTAGGTTTCTGCCAATTTTGGGTTATTGCCCAAGTTAAAGATGAACTAGCTTGATTAAATTGTTGATAGTATTGGGTTTCTATTAAGATATTTTTTTGCCACGAGGCAATAAGTAAATTAAAACCAATTAATAGCACCAATCCCACAACCATCAAAATAATCACCATTAAAATAGTGCTAAATCCAGACGAAGTATAAATTTGTTTAAAATCGGTTTTCATTTTTAATTATTTCAGTTATGTGATAATTAATCTGCTTATTTTTTCTTAATTCAGCAGTAATAGATAGACTAATGGCGTCGGGTAGTTGTTTTATCGTAAAATCGGTTACTTTGATTTCGTTTGAATCGAATAAGTTTTCCCATTTAGTTCCAAAACAATCTATTGCTCCTGTTTTATAGGCTATATTGTTTTCTTTATAGCGATAGGTGAAAACATCTGACTTCATAGGCTCAAATTTGTCCCAAACCCAAGAATTACGAATTTGGCTATCGTATCGAAGAACAATGCATTTTCCTTGGCTGTCGATTTTAATAGCTTTAGCTGTTATTTTGTTTGGGTCATTAGCAATAAAACCTGCTCGTCTTATGTCTTTTTTCATACCTGCTAATCCAATTTCAATTGCTTGTTGTAAGTGTATTTTTTGATAATACTGCAGGATACTCGTTTGTAATTGAATATAAAATGAGGTTATACCCATAAAAATTAGACTCGATAATATCAAGCTAATAAGCATTTCAAATAAGGAATATCCAGATGTTTTTAACATGGTGGTATACCTGTTATATAGCTGTTTTCCGCACAGAATCGAATGCGTCCAAATAGAGAAATAAAAATTCTGCTAGTGCCAATCTTATTTTTTAATTGGAAAGATTTTGGTTGTGCTAAGTTGCGGCGGCCTAAGATCAAAGCACTTTTATTGTTTAATAACTCACTAATTTCAACCGAATTATCAGGTTTGATAAAATAAAGTACTCCTTCATTGCATGATGTAGGTTTTTCATCGTTTGTGATTGCAATGCACCAAGGTGAAGTAAATTGATAAATAATGTAATTCTCGTTTCTGAACGACGCTTTCATTTGAGCTTGATACAAAAAATAAGCTAGTTGTTTAGTTGTATAAGCTAATTCATTACGCAGCTGTTGCTCTTTCCAATGCTCAACGCCTATTGTGACTAAAATAGCACTAATACAAATAGTTATTAATAATTCTAGTAATGAAAACCCCAAATTTTGCATAATATTGTCTTGGTAACTATCACGATAGTTGCAGAGTACATTTTAATTAAACAATTGGTTATTTGACATTCTAGATTTGTGATACATTGCTCAAATAAATTGTGCTTTTTTCGTTAATACTTTGCTTTTTGTTTTGATGAAAAGTTTATTTAAAAATTACGTCAAAAAGCGGTTGGTAAGTATATTGATTTTATTAAAGTTTTTATTTTGTTTTTCTTGAATTCAAACATGAAGTGCAATTTTAAACTTGGTAGAGTGAAGAAAGTAGAAAGTAGAAAGTAGAAAGGTGATTTATACTAGCACCTTCACACCACCACAGTTTGGAGATTGCTATGCATTATAATCACCTTTCTAGGAAGGAAAGATACTAGATTTTTGTATTTATAACTATACACAATATCTATTGAACTCACACACAAGAAAACGGCATAAGTTTAAAAGCCTGTCGCTTTTTATTCTAAGCGTTAAGACGAATTACACTTCATGGTGTAATCTAGGAGATGGGTAAAAATCCAATAAAATCAATACTCTACCGGAGCGATTTTAGGCCTTTAAAAAGCACCTACTCCACCAGTCCCAAAAACCACCCAACCGCTACGCCCGTAAAAAACACCACTCCCCAAACAAAACAAACCCCAAACTTACCCCCTAACAAATCTTTACAATAAACCAACAAAAAAAGTGGCGCATTATTCATCATCAAGTTATAATTTTTAAGCTTATACAGGCAAGGAATCGCTCAAAAATCAGGCAAATGGATATAAAAGTTCATAAAAAACAAGAAATTACTTGACAAGGAAATAAAAATGCATTACCATGGTTGGCATCTGGCATCTGGCCTGCCAAACCTATGCCCTAAATCTTATTGATTCGCAAGGTGGCCAAAGTAGGTCGCCACAGTTATTTTCATCATCGAAGTCATTTCGCGTAGCGAAATCGACGCCGTCATCGGGGTCTTTACTGGCGATGCCGTCGGCGGATTCTTCGACAACATCTTCGGTCACATCATCGGTCATATATTCGGCAAAATTATCGTCGATATCCAAGTGGTTATTAAAATCGCCATTGTTATCCAAACCGCCGTTACTATTTAAATC
>NZ_LZHA01000064.1:0-3237 GCF_001690335.1 Gilliamella sp. Gris1-4
TGTGGGCGGACGTCGTAAATGGGTAGAAGCGTTATTGTGTGGTGCGTTGTCATTAGCTGCTAGCAGTGGGCTAGATTATTTTGGCTTACCAGTTAGTATGAATCCGTTTATTGGTGGCGCAATTGGATTTTTAGGGGTTGATAAATTACGTCAAATATCAAATTCAATGTTAAGAAAAAGGGTTGATAACAACGATGACCAAACTAACTGAACATTTTACGCTAGAAGAGTTTACTCGCTCGACAACAGCCAGCAGATTAAAAATTGATAACTCTGTGCCTGCCGATTTAATGCCTAGCGTGCAATTAACAGCTACTCATCTTGAGTTAGTAAGAAAAGCTTTGGGTAAGCCAATCATTATCACGTCTGGATATCGCTGTCCTGCACTAAATGTTAAAGTTGGCGGTGTAGCAACAAGCGCTCATACGAAAGGCTTGGCTGTTGATTTTAAATCGTCATTCGGTACGCCTAAAGAGATTTGCCAACGATTAATTGATGCTGGTGTGCAATTTGACAAACTGATACAGGAACACAATCAGTGGGTACATATCGGGTTCAGCCCAGCGAATAACCGTCGCATAGTATTAACTGCGGTCAAAAATGGTGGCAAAACTATTTATCTGAACGGTTTAAAATGAATAAAACATACACGACTATAGCGATTATTTTTGTTTTCATGATTTATATTATTATCAATCTACATTTAGATAATGAACGAATTCAAAAAACAAACGCTGAACTGTCCGGAAAAATCGAACAGTTAGAGCAGAATATCGCTAAAAACAATCAAATCATAGCTGATAACGAGCAAAGTAAGCGTGAACTAGAAAACGAATCTATTAAACGTCAGGAGCAAATCAATGAGCAACTCAAAAATAATGACTGCGCTAGTCAGTTTGTGCCTGTGTCTGTTTCTAACAGCTTGTACAACAGAGCGAAAAGTTTACGTCAATCGACCGATACCGGCAAATTTGCTCAGTGATTGTCTGCCGAATTTACCATCTCAAAAAATGACGTTTGGCGATAGTCTCAGATATAACGAGCATTTGCTAAATGTTATTGAGAAGTGTAATGCGGACAAAAGGGCGATAAAAGAAATTAGTTATTAGTTATTGCATTGCTAATCGGGGAAAAGTAAGTTATCATCTAATTGCGTTTGAGATAACTCACTTATTAAACATGTTACATTTTTATCCGTATCATGTTTAATTTCTTTACTCAAGGGGAGTTGGTTCACGGTCGCCAAACTTAGAAACCATATCCCCTTAAAACTATCAACTTAGATACTCCTCATTAATAGTTTTTCAATTAACTACCTGTATAAATAACTATTCACTTTTACCGCATAAAGTATAAAAATCCCCGGGCGGTTATAAAAAATAACTGCATATTTAATCAAACCGCTTAATTGCGGTTTTTTTATATCTGAAATTTGCTATCACACGGCAATTAACAAAATTAACAACAAGAGCCACTTAGGAATGAGTTTTAGAGGGCACCAGATGGTTTTCATGGTTACCTCTCTTGGACTGGTTCCCTGTGTGACTAAAACTCATTTCTAATGGAGAACACCATGAATATTATTAAATTTGATTTTAACGGTCATCAAGTTGGTTTTAACGATGATGGTTGGATTAACGCAACTGAAGCGGCATCAAGATTTGGTAAACGTCCAAATGACTGGCTAATTCTTCCCGATACAGTTAATTATATCAATGCTTTAGAATCTACATACCAGAAAATCCCGTATGTAAAAACTAGCCGAGCCAGAAAGGATCGTGGTGGTGGTACTTGGATTCATCCTAAATTAGCCGTTCGATTTGCCCGGTGGCTGTCTGTGGATTTTGAAATATGGTGTGATGAGCAAATAGATAAACTCATTCGCTCTCAATCAATAACGTACACAGACGAACAAGTATTAGCAATACTAACTTATAGTCAACCGCAAACATGGGAAAAACGATTCCAACAACCTTTTTATCAAGCATTATCAAAAATGACTAACTTGCCATTCAATAATCATATTGGCGGTTGTCCATCATTATTTGGACTGATAACCCAGAAGTGGGTTTATGGTGTCGTGCTACCTAAAAAGGTTTATCAAAGTATCAAAGAGCGCACGAAAAAAGGTGAAAAAATCCATCAATTTTTAAAACCAGAAGCTTTGAAAGCGGTAGAAGACCAGTTAATAGCAATAACAACAATTGCAAAAGGCTGCATTGATTACAAAGATTTTGAAGCTCGATGCTCAACAATATTTAATACGCAGGGACAGATTAAATTTATATTGGCAGCATAAAGGTAACTATCATGGATAATAATAAAAACCCTATTTTTTACGCTCGCATTGTTAGCATCTCATATGTAGAACATCTAATTAGAATAAATGGCGATAATATTTTCAAACATCATCTAGGAAACTTGGAATTAGAACCCGACAGCCTAGCGTCCTTCTTGGAGGGATTCTATGAACGAGAGCTTTCAGAATTTGAACGCATATGTATGTATGGTTCAATGATTGATATGAATAAAACAAAAGAGGGCTGTTCATTAAAAATCGGCACTACCTTTTATTTAAATCAATCTGGCATAGATAAATTAAACAATCTAATGAGTGATTTCATGCTAATGAAATTAGAAGAGAAAGAAACAAAATCAGCAGTTACATATCATTAACATAAATGATTAATCATACTCGCAGGGTAACGATGAAACAAATTCAATTATTAGTTTAAGGAAAGATTATGAAAAAGGGCGAAAAGAAAAAAGTGGGTCGCCCAAGTGAACTAGCTGAATGCTTAATTAAGGCTAAAGAATACTTGCTTGGGGACTATGAAACATTTGGGGATGTAGTGCCAAGTGTTGCAGGTCTTGCTTGTTATCTTGGTAAGCACAAGTCATCAATGTATGAGTATGCAAAACAAAACAAAGAGTTTTCCGACACGCTAGAAGCAATTAAAACGTTACAAGAGAATAAACTAATAAATGGTGGGCTAACTAGCTCATTCAATCCAACAATCACTAAGCTAATGCTATCTAATCACGGCTATAGCGAAAAACAAGAAATAGACCACCAATCATCCGACGGCTCGATGTCACCAAAACCAACACGAATAGAGCTAGTCACACCCGCAGAGTAAACGTCATGACAACAGCACAAATACAGTTACCTAAAAAATTGATATCTGTGTTTGTAGCCGAAAATGTCAGATATCGTGGTGCGTACGGCGGTCGAGG
>NZ_LZHA01000065.1:0-39116 GCF_001690335.1 Gilliamella sp. Gris1-4
ACCATGGTAATGCATTTTTATTTCCTTGTCAAGTAATTTATTGTTTTTTATGAACTTTTATATCCATTTGCCTGATTTTTGAGCGATTCCTTGCCTGTATAAGCTCAAAAATTATAACTTGATGATAAATAATCCGCCACTTTTTTTGTTGGTTTATTGTAAAGATTTGTTAGGGGGTAAGTTTGGGGTTTGTTTTTTTTTGGGGAGTGGTGTTTTTTACGGGCGTAGCGGTTGGGTGGTTTTTGGGACTGGTGGAGTAGGTGCTTTTTAAAGGCCTAAAATCGCTCCGGTAGACTATTGATTTTATTGAAGTTTTTTGTTTTAATTAAATCAAACGATTACGCCATAATAAACAATTAATTAGATAGTATTTTAAGTATAGCTTTCTGTGGCTTAAAACAGAGTTTGATTAGACATTTCACAACTATTGATAAAAAGTATAATATATAGCACTATTTAAATTATCGAAAAACCAATTCAACCATAAAGATAACATCATGCAAAAGTTTAATGTCAAAACCTTTCAGGGGTTAATTCTTACGTTACAAGATTACTGGGCTAATCAAGGATGCACCGTG
This sequence comes from Gilliamella sp. Gris1-4, assembly GCF_001690335.1. NCBI lineage: Bacteria > Pseudomonadati > Pseudomonadota > Gammaproteobacteria > Orbales > Orbaceae > Gilliamella > Gilliamella sp. Gris1-4. Next base: position 579 of record NZ_LZHA01000065.1, read on the forward strand.
ATTCAGCCTTTAGATATGGAAGTTGGCGCGGGGACTTCTCATCCTATGACTTGTTTACGAGCCTTGGGGCCTGAGCCAATTAATGCTGCTTATGTTCAACCATCACGCCGCCCAACCGATGGTCGCTATGGTGAGAACCCAAACAGGCTTCAGCATTATTATCAATTTCAAGTTATCTTAAAGCCTTCTCCTGATAATATTCAAGAGCTTTATTTAGGTTCGTTAAAACAATTAGGTCTTGATCCAACTGTTAATGATATCCGTTTTGTTGAAGATAATTGGGAAAACCCAACCCTTGGTGCTTGGGGGCTTGGTTGGGAAGTTTGGTTAAATGGTATGGAAGTAACCCAATTTACTTACTTTCAACAAGTTGGTGGGCTTGAATGTAAGCCAGTTACTGGTGAAATCACTTATGGACTTGAACGCTTAGCAATGTATATTCAAGGCGTGGATAGTGTTTATGATTTGGTTTGGAGTGATGGTGCATTTGGTAAAACAACTTATGGCGATGTGTTTCATCAAAACGAAGTTGAGCAGTCCACTTATAATTTTGAATACGCCAATGTTGAATTTTTATTTTATTGTTTTGAACAACACGAAAAAGAAGCCAAGTTTTTGCTTGAGTTAGAAAAACCGCTACCACTACCTGCTTATGAACGCATCTTAAAAGCGGCTCACTGTTTTAATTTACTTGATGCTCGTAAAGCAATTTCAGTAACTGAGCGACAACGTTATATTTTGCGCATCAGAACATTAACCAAAATGGTGGCAGAAGCCTATTACGCATCTCGCGAAGCTCTTGGCTTCCCTATGTGCCAAAATTCACAATCTAACGAAAGTGCATCAAAGTAGGAATTAGAAAATTATGCAAAAAACATTTTTAGTGGAAATTGGTACCGAAGAGTTACCACCCAAATCACTCCGCACGTTAGCAGAAAGCTTTGCGGCTAATTTTATACAACAGCTTGATAATGCCAATTTGGAACATGGTGAAGTGCTTTGGTATGCATCGCCTCGTCGTTTAGCATTAAAAGTTTTAAATTTGAATGATACGCAACCCGATAGCCAAATAGTTAAACGTGGTCCTGCGGTCAGCGCAGCCTTTGATGCCAATGGCAATGCAACTAAAGCTGCTGAAGGTTGGGCTCGTGGTTGTGGTATTACAGTTGATCAGGCTGAGCGTATACAAACTGATAAAGGTGAATGGCTTTCTTATACTCAAAATCAAAAAGGTCAGCCAGTTGTTAATTTGTTATGTGATATGGTTAAAACCGCATTAAGCAAATTACCTATCCCTAAACCAATGCGTTGGGCGGCTCGCCAAGTTGAATTTATTCGTCCATGTCATACTGTTACCATGTTGTATGGTGATGAGCTTGTGCCTGGTACGATTTTAGAGATTAAATCAGATCGTATTATTCGTGGCCATCGTTTTATGGGTGAGCAAGAGTTCACTATTGATAATGCAGACCAGTATCCTGAAATTTTGGAACAACGTGGTAAGGTAATTGCTGACTACGATAAACGTAAATCTATTATTAAACAACAAGCTGAAGAAGAAGCTGCAAAATTAAATGGTAAAGCAGATTTAACAGATAATTTGCTTGAAGAAGTTTCATCACTAGTTGAATGGCCTGTTGTGTTAACTGCTAAATTTGAGGAGCGATTTTTAGAGGTTCCTGCTGAATCATTGGTTTATACCATGAAAGGCGATCAAAAATACTTTCCTGTTTATGACAAACAAGGCAAATTATTACCAAACTTTATTTTTGTGGCTAATATTGAGTCAAAAGATCCTCAAGTTGTAATTTCAGGTAATGAGAAAGTGGTTCGCCCTCGCCTTGCCGATGCTGAATTCTTTTATCAAACTGATTTAAAACAACGTTTAGAAGACCGTTTGCCTCGCCTTGAAACAGTTTTATTTCAACAACAACTTGGAACAGTTAAGGATAAAGCAATTCGCATTGAATCGTTATCTGGCTTTATTGCCGATAAAATTGGTGCTGATGTTGAGCAAGCCAAACGAGCGGGCAAATTAACAAAATGCGATTTAGTGACTAATACTGTTTTTGAATTCCCTGAAACACAAGGTATTATGGGGCGTTATTTGTCCCTTAAAGATGGCGAAAGTATTGAAGTTGCAACCGCCATTGAAGAACAATATAAACCGCGTTTTGCCGGTGATGAATTACCAAGTACTGCTGTTTCTTGTTCAGTTTCTATCGCTGAAAAATTGGATACTTTAGCCGGCATTTTTGGTATTGGTCAGCATCCTAAAGGTGATAAAGATCCTTTTGCATTGCGTCGCGCTGCTATTGGTGTTTTACGTATTATTGTTGAAAAGGCACTGCCTTTAGATCTTGTTGAACTGGCAGGTTATGCAGCTTCATTATATGGAGATAAGCTTAATAATAAAAACGTAGTTGACGATATTGTTAATTTTATGCAGGGTCGTTTTCGAGCTTGGTATCAAGAACAAGGCTTTGCAATTGATACGATTCAAGCAGTTTTAGCACTTAATCCAACTAAACCCGCTGATTTTGATGCACGCGTTAAGGCAGTAACTCACTTTAGAACCTTGCCCGAAGCCTCGTCATTAGCCGAAGCTAATAAACGTGTATCAAATATTTTATCGAAATCTAAAACTGAGATAGTTATTCCCCAAAAAGTCAATGCAGCTTTATTAGAGGATGGCGCAGAAGGTGATTTAGCTAAACAAGTTGCCATTTTAACCGACAAACTAGTCCCTTATTTTAATAATGGGCATTACCAAGATGCTTTAGTCGAATTATCTTCGCTTAAAACACCTATTGATGCCTTTTTTGAGTCGGTGATGGTGATGGTTGATAATGAACAAATCAAATTAAACCGATTGGCACTTTTAGAAAAATTACAAAATTTATTCTTAAAAGTTGCGGATATTTCATTATTGCAAGCTTAATTTACGAATTTAATCATTCAAAAATAATAGTGGTAACTAAACCAGTTACCACATATAAGGAACTTACATATAAATGCAAAAAAAAATCTCTTTTTCTTTAGTTTTTACACAAACATGTAATTTTTTTCGTAATCGTATTACGCAATTTGTTCTTATTAGTTTAGCGTTATCTTTGATTTACACATTTTTTACTTTTTTCTTTATCAAGGAAAACAATTTAACTGAACAAATTTATGTTTCACAAAACTTAACGAAATATTTTTCATTTTTGGGATTGGCTTGTTTATTAAATATTATTTTGAAAGCCATTAATATTGCAACGGTTTCTAACCTTTATGTTAGCGACAAACTTAATTTAAATTTATTACTTTCTAAAACGCTGTCAAATACATTAAAAATCATTCTTTTTTATCTTATCATTGGTATCTTTATTTTCTTTATAGCAATTATGTTAACTATTGTAATTATAGGTTTAAGTATAATTTTACCAAACCCTATTCTTCTTTTATTAATTATATTAGTCCTACTAGTTCCAATGCTACTTTTCGCTATTTTTTGTAATTTATTTTTAGGTTCACTGGCTGACCCTAATCAAAAAAGCATTTTTGAATTAATTTCTTTAAATATTCAATTATCAAAAAAATATTGGCTTCCTGCTCTTTTGATGTTACTAATCAATATAGTATTTTTGATAGTTTTTACTAATTTAGTCTTGAAATTCAATAACAATAATTTTGTGCTTGATACGATTTTTTCATTCATTTCTATCTTTTTTGATATTTTTGTTACTAGCTTTTTCTATCGTCTTTATATGCTAGCAACTCATTTAAATAATTCAGCATTACCACCTAAAAATAATGATGAACATCAAAATAACAATTATAAATTAATTATTTAACCATTTGGTGCCTTACCAATTAAATTGGTAAGGTACTGCTTTGCCATGTAATAATCTGATTTAACAGAAGCTACTGGATAATAACTATGACACCTGCTATTAATTTGCTTAAGAAGTTAAAAATCAAATTTAATATCCACCAATATAAACACGACCCCAACCAAACTCACTATGGGCAAGAGGCGGTTGATAAACTTGATCCTAGTTTGAATATTACAGCAGCACAGGTATTTAAAACCTTGGTTGTGAGTTTAAACGGTAATAATAAGACGTTAGCGGTTTGCGTATTGCCTGTCGATAGTCATTTGGATCTTAAAAAAGTTGCAAAATCATTAAACTGTAAAAAAATAGATTTAGCTGATCCTAATTTAGCCCAAAAGGTAACAGGTTATTTGGTGGGAGGAATTAGTCCACTCGGTCAAAAGCAAAAACTACCCACACTCATTGATTTAAGTGCAAGTGAGCACGCGACAATGTTTGTATCAGGTGGCAAAAGAGGATTAGAAATTGAAATTGCGCCTCAAGATTTGGTTGATATATTACAAGCGAAATGGGTTGAAATAACCACTTAAAATTATTAGCAGTGTAATTCTAATTAGGTTCTAACACTACTTATAAACAAGACGTAAAGGCTAAGACGATTTGTCTTAAAATAATGTGTTTTTATTGAAATGATAAGACCATAAGGCTATACCCTATGGCCTAATACTTCTATCAATCAAGTTGACAGTAAGAAAAAGCAACTTATTTGATTGCTTCTTTTAAAGTTTTACCTGATACGAATGCAGGTACTTTACTTGCTGCAATTTTAATTTCTTTACCAGTTTTTGGATTACGACCAGTACGAGCTTTACGAGAATTAACTTTAAATGTACCAAAACCAACTAATTGAACTGGTTCACCAGCTTTTAATGATTCAGTAATAGCGGCTAATGTAGCTTCCAACGCCGTTTTTGCAGCTACTTTAGTGATATCAGCTTTACTAGCAATAGCGTCGACAAGTTCTGTTTTATTCATGGGTATATCCTTACATATTATTTTATTGTTAAAGTTAACATTATAAACGAAGCTAAAACTTAATGTTTTGGCTCCGTTACTGTAAACGTTGCTTAGATTACATTGTTGTTAAATGTAGTCTATATTTGACCAATATTAAAGAAAAATTTAACAAAAATTTTAAAAAATAGACTTTAAACACCTTAATTGCTTAAAAAAACACCAATATTGCTGATCCCCGATGCTCTAATTTCATCTTTCAAGCCTTTTATCAATTCACTCATTTCATTATTTTCTTCGCGTAGTAATCGAAATAGTTCCCACTGCAAATCGAATTCATCTATAACACTAGGTAGAGTTTGCTGTTCATCTTCTGAAAGAGTAACATTTGTTTTGGTCATTTCAAATTCAGCAACTGTAGTTGCTGATATACTACTGACTTTAGCGGTATGTTCGGCGATATCACCACTCAAGTAAGAGTGCAAAACTTCGCCAAGTGCATGACAAGCATCGATGGCTGGATAAACCATATAAGGACTATCATCAGTTACAGTTGGAATAATGAGTTCTAATTTTTCAAGCTGTAAATCAAAATTGATTTTTACCTCTTCAACTAATAGCGATTCCCAAACTAAATCCAGTATTTTTTTGTAATTTTTAGCGTCATCTTCGTTTGGTTGTTGAAGGCAAGTTTGTTGATGACAATAAAAAACAAAGTTGGGATACATTCGTTCACATAAGCAGACCATAAATAGGCGTTGTTTCCATTGTGGTAACTTTTCTAGCCTTAATTGAACAGGATTTTTAATCATGATGAAACCCTTTTGATTGTCGATGTACCGCTTCAATCAAATGCTGTACATTCTCTACAGGAATATCTTGGTGAATACCATGTCCTAAATTAAAAACATGCCCATTGTGATAGCCAAATTCATTAAGAACAACCTCTACGTTGGATTCAATTGTTTGCTTTCCTGCGTATAAAACGGAAGGATCTAAATTTCCTTGTACTGCTATTTTCCCTTTTTGAGTAATCTGGCTTAAATTTACAGTCCAATCCACTCCCACCGCATCACAACCAGTATTAATAATACGATCAAGCCATATTCCTCCTCCTTTAGTAAATAAAGTAACAGGAATGTACGAGGTTATATCTTGACTTTTTTTACCTTGTTTTAATTGCGATAAGATCTGTTGCATATAGTCAAGTGAAAATGTTTGATAGCTTTGATGACTTAATACGCCGCCCCAAGTATCAAAAATCATAATTGATTGTGCCCCCGCTTGAATTTGTGCATTTAAATATAATGCGATACTGTTTGCAAGTTTTTCAAGTAGTTGATGCAACGCTTTAGGTTCACTATAAAGCATCTTTTTAATTTTGGTGAATGCTTTGCTACTACCACCTTCAATCATGTAGGTGGCTAATGTCCATGGGCTTCCCGAAAAGCCAATTAATGGAACTTTGCCATTGAGTTCTTTTTTTGTTAATCGAATCGCATCCATCACATATTTAAGTGATTGCTCTGGATCTGGGATGGGTAATTGTTCAATATCTGATATGCAAGATATCGGTTTTTTAAATTTAGGTCCTTCACCCGATTCAAAATATAAGCCAAGCCCCATAGCATCAGGGATTGTTAAAATATCAGAAAAAATAATAGCCGCGTCAAGATCAAATCGTTGTAATGGCTGTAAAGTGACTTCGCAAGCTAACTCTGGCGTTTGACACATCGTCATAAAATCACCCGCTTTTGATCTTAATTGACGATACTCAGGTAAATAACGACCGGCCTGTCGCATCATCCAAATCGGTGTATAGTCTACAGGCAAACATTGTAAAGCTCGTAAATAACGATCATTTTTTAATTGGCTCATATTTTTAGCTCTTTAAATATAGACTTTTTTTTGTTAAAAACTTTCCGGTAAGTATATGTTTCAGTATAAAAATCACTTGATTTATCTTTTATTTGTGATCTAAATCCTGAGGCTTTGATAATGTTTGTTGCGCATAACGAATCAAGGTTTCAGAGATATTTTGCATTACACTACTTTCAGGAGCAAAACGATGCCAATATAGCATACGTCTTTGATATAACCCTTCAGTTAAATTAATTAATTCACCATTTTTTAATTCTTGCTCAACTTGCAACTTTGGTAACATACAGCAGGCTGAACCTTGCTTAGCCAATTGTACAAAAGCTTCAGATGAACTGGTGATGTGGCAAATTACACTGCCTGGCGTAAGGTTAAAGTTTTCTTGTAAAAAAGCCTGATGCATATCATCTAGATGGTCGAATGCAACAGCCGGTGCTTTTAGTAAGGATGATCGGGTTACACCATTTGGGAAGTACTTTTTAGCAAAATCAGGAGAAGCGACAAAAATATAGTCTAAAGCACCTAATAAATCAGACAGACAACCTGGTAAAGGGTTAGCTTGAATGCTAATCGCACCAACTACAGTGCCTAAACGCAATAACTCTAAAGTATGTTCTTCATCTTTGACTTGAACATCAAAACGTAAGATGTTTTTATCTAAAACCGGTTTTAACGCAGGTAAGAACCAAGTTGCTAAAGAATCAGCATTAATTGCAATTGATAACGATAGTGGTGTGGCATTTTGCTCGTTATCACCTAACCATTGCTGTTCTAATAATTCAACTTGATGTAATAAGCCGAGCAAATGCTCACCTTGTTTGGTTGCTTTCGGAGGAATGGTTCTAACGAGCAGCTGTTGACCAAAAAAGCTTTCTAATTGTTTGATACGTTGCGAAACCGCAGGTTGTGTAATACACAATTTATCAGCAGCTCTTTCAAATCCTCGTTCCTTTATCACCGCATCTAATGCTTGTAACGCTCTATAATCTGGACGCTTCATAATCTCTTTATTAATGATTTGATCATTGCTCAAATATTTAATCTACTTTAATATCGTAATAAGTTTTAAACCTATCACAAAGTTGATTTAATTCTTAAAATCCTAATGATTTTTGCTTTCTAATTGGGTACTATGCCATATCTTCAACAATTTTGCTTTCAAAATTTTATTTTTTTAAGAAAAATTATCCTCAAAATAGGGGTGATATTATGACACAAGACGAATTAAAAAAGGCCGTAGGCTGGTCAGCCTTGAAATTTATCAAACCTGATTCTTTTATTGGTGTAGGAACAGGCTCTACTGCATCCCATTTTATTGATGCATTAGCAACAATAAAAGATCAAATCAAAGGTACTGTATCTAGTTCGGAAGCTTCGACCCAAAAATTAAAAAGCTATGGTATTCCTGTTCTCGATTGTAATGAAGTCGATTGTTTGGATGTCTATGTCGATGGTGCGGATGAAATCAATCACCAGTTGCAAATGATTAAAGGTGGTGGCGCAGCTTTAACGCGCGAAAAAATTGTTTCAGCCATTGCTAAACAATTTATTTGTATTGTTGATGAATCAAAAGTTGTTGATGTATTAGGTAAATTCCCATTACCGGTTGAAGTGATCCCAATGGCACGTTCCTATGTTGCTCGTGAGTTATATAAGTTGGGCGGTAAACCAATATATCGTCAAGGCGTTATAACCGATAATGGAAATGTGATTTTGGATGTTCATGATCTTGTCATTGCCAAACCAATGGAGCTAGAAAACCGAATTAATAACATTGCAGGTGTGGTTACTGTTGGATTATTTGCCAATAAAGGCGCTGACATCGCACTTGTTGGATGCAGTACGGGTATAAAAGAGCTTAGATAAAATCATTTACTACAATAAAGTTAATAATGGTATTTAATTATAAGTACCAATTTGTATACTGATGGAAAGAGAGGAAATAATGGTTATTCAAACTTTAACCAAAGATGAAAATAAGTTTTTATTACTTGAGGGAGTTCACCCTAGCGCAATTGAAATATTAAAATCCGGCGGCTTTACCAATATTGAATATCATAAAAGCGCATTATCTCCTGAAGAACTTAAGCAAGCCCTGAAAGATGTTCGGTTTATTGGGATCAGGTCAAGAACACAATTAACTAAGGACATTATCGATTCTGCACCTAAACTTGCTGGTATTGGCTGTTTTTGTATAGGTACCAATCAAGTTGATCTTGATGCGGCGACAGTAAAAGGTATTCCTGTTTTTAATGCACCATTTTCAAATACGCGATCTGTAGCAGAGCTAGTATTAGCCGAAGCAATATTATTACTTCGTCGAGTACCAGATGCTAATGCTAAAGCACACCGAGGAAAATGGAATAAGATTGCGACGGGGTCACACGAAGCTCGTGGTAAAAATTTAGGTATTATTGGTTATGGGCATATTGGTAGCCAACTAAGTATTTTGGCTGAATCGTTAGGGATGAATGTTTATTTTTATGATATTGAAACAAAACTACCTTTGGGCAATGCTAAACAAGTTTCAACAATGAAAGAATTACTAGCGATAAGCGATATTGTTTCAATGCATGTACCAGAAAATCCAACAACCATCAAAATGATTAGTGATAACGAAATTGATGCAATGAAACAAGACGCAATTTTAATCAATGCTTCACGCGGTAAAGTTATCGATCTTGATGCTTTAACTAAAGCACTGAAAACCAATAAACTCAGTGGGGCAGCTATTGATGTTTTTCCAACAGAACCTGCTAGTAACAACGACCCTTTTGAATCTCCATTATGTCAATTTGATAATGTAATTATTACTCCGCATATCGGTGGTTCAACTAGCGAAGCACAAGAAAATATTGGGATTGAGGTCGCAAGTAAACTAGCTAAATATTCTGATACTGGTGCGACACTTTCAGCAGTTAATTTTCCTGAAGCCTCTCTACCTATTCCAGCTAAAGGCTCTAGTCGTTTTATTAATATTCATCGTAACCAACCTGGTGTTCTAACTGCTATCAATACGTTATTCGCTGAACAAGGGCTTAATATTTCAGCACAATATTTACAAACTGATCCTCAGATTGGTTATGTTGTTATTGATATCGATAGAGTTAAACAAAATAAGGCTGAAGAATTGTTAGCTAAACTGAAAAACGTGCCAGGAACAATTCGTGCTAGATTGTTATTTTAAGGTGATAAGTCGGTACGCTTGTTAGCCACTCAGCTTTAGCGGGTTTTTAATTTTGAGTAAATCAAATTTGTATTGTTAATATTTTGTATCACTCAAATAGATTCCCGCTAATGCAACATTTAAACAATGCTGTTTCTTATTCTTTGATCAATTACGTCTATTTTAATGACTTTGATGCCTCGTTATGTGAGCGCCTCACCATACCCGCAAATACTTTGCCACCTTCTTGGAATAAACCAATAAAACATTCAGCACAAAATGAAATAGCATCAATCATATCGCCTCTTATTGAGTTAAATTTCGTATTAATGCTATCAACGTTGAAACATAAAAACTTTTAACTAAATCGCATTTTGAAATATTTTCTTTTATTTTGAAAGATATTGTTTCAAATAAATAAAAACAAGAAAGAAGAAAGAGATAAAAAAACCATAGGTTACTGAAATAGCAATGATAGTAAAAAATTAACGTTTTTTATTGGACATTAACATTAAGTTGGCGTAATTTTGTCAATACGGGTATTTATTATTCAATTTAAAGGAGAATATATCATGGCTAAAAGTACGGCTTCTGCTAAAAAACTACAACAATCAGCTATTTTGTTTCCTACTGATTTAGGACAAAAAGCATCAAAAGATATTTCTGGAGCAATGAATTCTGTTTTAGCAGATGTATTTGCTTTATATTTAAAAACTAAAAACTTTCATTGGCATGTTAGTGGTCCTCATTTTCGTGATTACCACTTAATGCTAGATGATCAAGGTGAAGAGCTATTTGCAATGACTGATCCAATTGCTGAACGTGTCCGTAAGCTAGGCGGTACAACTTTACGTTCAATTGGTCACATTGCGAAATTACAAAGTATTTCTGATAACAATGCAGATTTCGTTGAACCATCAGATATGCTTGCCGAATTATGTCAAGATAATGTAAAACTAACAGAACGTATGCGTGTTGCACATGATATTTGTGATAAATACAATGATACCGCTACTGCCAGTTTAATTGAAGAGTGGATCGATCAAACAGAACAACGTGCGTGGTTCTTATTTGAAGCAGGCCGAAAAGTCGACTCATCAGGACATTAACAGATACTACTAATTTAAGAGGTATTAAAAATACCTCTTATTAAAAATAAGTGGAGATTTAAGATGAGTAAAAAAATTGCTGTACTGGTAGGAAGTTTGCGTAAAGACTCTTATACTTTAAAAGTAGCAAAAGTTTTTCAAAAAATCGCACCACCATCACTTTCATTACAAATTATTCAAATTGGCGATTTACCTTTATATAATGAAGATATTGATAATGATACCCCTCCTGCCTCTTATACTCATTTCCGCAAAGAAATAGCCGATTGTCAGGGTGTTATTTTTGTGACACCTGAATATAATCGTGGAGTTCCTGCTGTTATCAAAAATGCAATAGATGTTGGTTCTCGTCCTTATGGTAAGAGCGTTTGGTCTAAAAAAGCTGCTGCAATTGTTTCTGTTTCACAGGGTGCAATTGGTGGGTTTGGCGCTAACCATCAACTTCGTCAATCATTAGTATTCCTTGATATGCCGACATTACAACAGCCTGAAGCTTATATTGGTAATGTAGCTTCTGCTTTTGATGAAAGTGGTAATATTACTGAAAAAAGTAAAGAATTCTTAGCCCTTATTATTAATAGCTACGCAAGTTGGGTTGAAAAGTTAAGCTAATAACTCTTTATTTTAAGATTCACAGTCAATATAATTGGCTGTGTTTTCTTAACAAGTAAGTTAACTATTTTTTCCATGCCTATATTTTTTCCTAATAGTGAACAAGAATTATTGCAACGAGCTCAGTTAGCAGCTGGTTATACTTTTGGCGAGATAGCACAATACTTAAATATACCTATACCGAATAACCTAAATAAACAAAAAGGTTGGGTAGGCAATCTTATTGAAACTTTTTTAGGAGCAAATGCTGCTAGTAAAGCTGAGCAAGATTTTGCTAATCTTGGTATAGAGCTTAAAACTATTCCTGTGGATAAACACGGTAAACCACTTGAGACAACCTTCGTTAGTGTCACACCATTAATGGCTAATCATGGCGTTATTTGGGAGACAAGCCATGTTAAATATAAACTTGCGAAAGTACTTTGGGTCCCGATAGAAGGTGAAAGAACTATTCCTCTTGCAGATAGAAAAGTTGGAAAACCTATTATGTGGACACCAACTCAAGAACAAGAACAGCAGCTCAAACAAGACTGGGAAGAGTTAATGGATATGATAGCGCTAGGACATGTTGAAAAAATTACCGCTCGATATGGTACTTATTTACAAATTAGGCCTAAAGCAGCCAATGGGCAAGCTCTTACGGAAGCAATTGGTGAAAATGGTGATATTATTTTAACTCGACCTCGTGGGTTTTACTTAAAAAAAACATTTACAATGCAAATTTTAAATACTGTTGTAACATACTAATTCTAATTACTTTTTATAGCTGGCGTTAATATCCCATTATTTAATACCAGATTTATAATATTAAAAATTTTAGTCGCTCCCAGATCTATTTAAATATAGTTCAAAGAATATCAAGCATTAAAATTTTAGAATTCCTTTGATAATTATAAAGTTTTTTCTTTTTAATCGGTAAATCATCAACTTCTGCTGGGTTAAAACCTTTTTCTCTAAACCAATGAATACTACGTGTAGTTAAAACAAATATTTTTTCGAGTCCTAGCTGGATTGCTTTTTCTGTTAACTTTTCAATTAAGCCATCTCCTCGAGATGAATTGCGATAATCAGGATGAATAGCTACACAGGCCATTTCTCCCATTTTTTCTTCAGGATATGGGTAAAGCGCTGCACAACCAATTGTCATATTATCACGTTCAATAATGGTAAATTTATCGATCTCCATTTCTAACTGCTCACGTGAACGTTTAACCAAAATACCTTGTTCTTCAAGTGGACGAATGAGTTCTAGAATTCCTCCAATATCGTTAATAGTTGCTAAACGCACTTGTTCAGAATGTTCCATCGCTACTTGTGTTCCAATCCCATCACGCGAAAATAATTCTTGTAAAATTGAGCCATCAACCAAATAACTTACCAAATGGCTTCGTCTGACCCCACTACGGCATGCTTTAGATGCTGCACGTAAAAAACGTGCTTCACTAGATAAAGGTTTACCTTGCTGCTCTTTTTTGTTGACATAATTATCCGCATCAACAGGATAAAGGTCGGTAATAACACGCCCCTTTTCATCTAGTACTCCTTGTTCTGCGCAAAAACTGATTAATTTATCCGCTTTTAAGCGAATAGCAACTTCGGTTGCAACATCCTCAGACGCTAAATTGAAACTTTCACCAGTAACCGAAACGCCAACAGGGCCTAGTAACACAATTGATCCACGATCTAGTTGTTCAGCTATAGCCTCGTTGTTTATACGACGTATTTTACCTGTATGACAATAATCAATCCCATCATCTACCCCTAAAGGTTGTGCAATCACAAAATTACCACTTACAACACTGATATGAGCTCCTTGTAATGGAGTATTATTTAAACTCATTGATAAACTTGCGGTAATATTGAGTTGTAATGAACCTGTAACTTGTTTAATGATGTCTAGTGTTGTTGCATCAGTAATACGCGTATTTTTATAATATTTAGGTGTGATATTATGATTTTTTAAAGATTCATCAATCTGATTGCGAGCACCATTAACAATAACAAGTTTAATACCAAGACTATAAAGTAAACCAATATCACTGATAATACTCGAATAATTATTACTTTTTAACACTGCGCCGGTGAGCAAAATTACAAATGTTTTACCATGATGTGCATTAATATAAGGTACTGAATGTCTTAAGCCATCAACTAACTCAGTTGTACGTTCTTTCATTTTCACAACCACCTCAAACTGAATACTTATTCACTTTTTGTGTATTTTTATTTATTTTTGGTTTTATGGCAAGCAATATTTCAAGAATCTAATAAAAATCTTAAAATTTGCTATTAATAAAAGTTAATGGCTTAAGCTTAATGATTTTTGATTAAGTAATAATGGATTAACAAAATATTGAATTGTTAAATACGAAAATAAATTAAAATTTTTATGAGATGTTAATATCGAAAAAAAGCATGCCATATTGGCATGCCCTCTAACATTATTATTCTTAAAATATATAAAATTATATTTTTGTTATATCAACTACCTTTTTAAAACGATAAAAGATAATTGAGCCAAGTATTACACTTGACATCGCAATAAAAAAGTCAATTAATATGGCATAACTTACATTGAACATAGCTAATTTTGGTACTATAAGCGGAATGATAACAAACGATAGACCGCTAAAAGTATACATACAACCTACAGCAAGACCTTTTCGTGTTGGGAACATTTGTTGCATAACAACCAAAGTTAATTGAAGTACCCCCCCTGCCGCAGTTAATCCCATTCCTATTGCGACGATAACACACATTGCAGGTGAAACATTAAAATAAAAAATGATTAATACCAACGCAGATAAGGCAGGCAAAATAATGATGCAAAAGATAGGTTTTAATAGATGTTTGACTACAAAAGCCGTAACAAATACAGAAATAATTGAGGCAGTACTATAATAACTAATCAGTTGATTAGCATCAGGTTCGCTCATATTAACAGCTCTGATAGCGATAGTTGGCAACCACTGCAAGACAATAACGAATGTTGCTGTTGTTGTAAATCCCATAATAATTAATAAAATACCTTCAAATCCAAAATTAGGTTTTCCAATAAAATAACTTTGTGAGCATTCATTACTTTTAATGGAGGTATCTATATGTGGAAACTGCTTAGGAAGTAAAAATAGTGTATTAACTATTAGATAAGCAACAAAACCAAAAAAAATCCAACCATACCATATTTGGTATTGATGGCAAAAAACAACAATAAATGGAAGAACAAGAGATCCCATTGAAATGAAAGCCTTGATCAATACGCTAGCTGTACCACATGAGTTTGGAAAACATTCTGTTAATGCTGGCATTGAACCAGTATCTAAAAAAGAATTTCCAGCCCCAATAGCAATAGCTAAACAAAAAGCAATATTTATATTAGTACAAAAAGGCATTCCTAGAAAAAAAATAGCATAGCAAGCCATACCTAGACAAATAAATAGTTTGCGACCAAATTTATCTGACAATACACCACCAACAAACATTAATAATATTTTTCCAATTCCTATACCCGAAGCAATTTTACCAATGCCGATTAGATCAATATTAAGTTGTTTCGATATATCATATGAAAATTGCATGATCACAATTAATGCAATACTTTGTATTATATAATTTGCATATATAGATCCTGCAATTCCATAAGAATTGACCTTTCGATTATCCACTTGTCATACTCCATATGTAAAACATAAAATTATAATTCTATTCAATATACAAGTATCAATATTAATCAGAAAGATAGTAAGTATAAATTTGTTACTTAGCTTTTATTTGGTTCTAAAAAACAATAAAGTTTTATTCAAAATTAAACTTATATAGAATCTTGGTTAAATTTTAAAAATTTATTTTTTTCTATTATTAATAAAAATACCTCTTTTTAAGCGGCCTTTTTATTAAAAGAAGTTAAATTAGTTTCGAAGCATTTCAAAAATTTTTGCAAGAATCAAACTTTCATCTTGATCAACATTGATCACATGATGTGCAGCATCATGATATAAAGGTAATCTTTCAGCCAATACCTTTTCCATTTCATCATAAATAGATAGGCCAGTTAGTGATGGTCGTTGAGCAATGTTAGGATCTTTCATTAAACGCGCAGCTAGTGTTGCCGCAGGTGCAGATAAAAAGATAACTGTGCCATTTTGTTTCATAAAATTCCGATTATGCTCGGCTAATACCATGCCGCCACCAGTTGCAATGACACAATTAGGTTTAGTTGTATCAATCAACACCTGACTTTCTCTTGCTCTAAATCCTTCCCAACCTTCTTTTTCAACAATTTCGGCTACCGTCTTTTGAGTAGTTTCGAGTAAATATCTATCGGTATCAATGAAAGAAAACGATAGCTTATTTGCTAACATCTTTCCCATCGTTGTTTTACCTGCAGCCCGTGCACCAACTAAAAAAATTGTTTTATTCATATTGGGTTTTATCTTTTCAGATTTATAGAATATATTAACCATGCTAGTGATTCGCTCTTATTTTTGCAACAAATTTTTTACATATTATATAAAAAATATATAACTATGTATTTTTTATATAATTAAAAATAACATATATAGAATATATCCGTAATGAAATGTTTACAATATTATAAGGAAGCTTTTAAAACCTAAAAGTCATCTTAATAAAGTTAATTAACATAACTTTTCTAAACCACGGAAATAGAGCTCTGTTGCAATCGATTGATGTAATCGCCATTGAATCACATCAAGATCTAAATTTACCTTTTTGAACTCTTCGTATGTCATAAAATAACGGATTGTATTACTACCAATACGATCATTAATACTATTTATAATAATATTTATTTTTTCGTTTCTGATTTTTTTTAGTTCTTGCATTGCTTTTCCGACAAACTCTGGGATCGGCTTTATACCATTTTCCCAATCATGCCATGTATTAATATCTGTTTTTCCAATATATTCACTAGCTTCTGATACTTTTAGCATAAGAAAACGACGATACGCTTGCAATTCTAAGTTAGTCATAAATGCTCCTTATTATAATGCGCTTGATCTATCCAATTAATATATTAACTTTGCCTATGCCAACGTAATATAGTTGGCAATAGCAGCTAATTGTATAAACAGTAGAAAATACGATTAATTCCAATTTAACTAGATATGTTTGCCTGTTTGGTAATTAATGTTTAGCTAAAGCATCAATTACAGCTTGTTTTGCTCGTTCAGAAAGATCTTTTCCTGTCCAAATCTTAAATTGAGCATTTGCTTGACCAATAAACATTTCACGTCCTGAAATAGATTCCCAGCCAGCTCTTTCTGCTTCTTGTCTAAAACAAGTATTATATGGAGTATAAACAATATCGTAAGCCACTCCTTTACCTTTAAACCAAGCTTGTTTATAAGGTGTTTGATTCTCAAATTTACCCGTCATACCTAATGGTGTTGAATTAATAACAATTTGAGTTTCAACTTTGCTACGGTCTTCCCATGAAATAGTTTTAAGGTTGAATTCACTAGCTAATGCCTGAGGTAAATCATCAGCAATATCCGTTACTGTAATATCGGTATAACCAAGTTCCTGTAATCCCACTACAGCTGCACGTGCAGCACCTCCTGCTCCAAGTAATAACACTTTTTTGAATTCTGCTGGCAGTTTTTTATTTTGAAGTGGCTCCATGAATCCAATAATATCTGTATTATCCCCACAAAGTTTATCCCCATCCCAATACACCAAATTCGCAGCACCTGCTTTTTTTACATGATCTGTCACTTCATCTAAATAAGGAATGATAGTCTGTTTATGTGGAATAGTGACACATAATCCACGGATATTTAGTAATCTGACTGATTTAAAAAGTGTCGGTATCTCTTCTGGTGGAGTAGGAAAAGGAACTAAAACTGCTGGGATCCCATAATCTTGAAATGACGTAGTATGAATAAGTGGACTCATACTGTGCCCTAAAGGATAACCGATAATGCCATATATACTATATGGCGTGAACTGGTTCATATAATCTCCTTATAAATTGGAAAATTAACACAATATAAATAAAAATCTTAATCAAGCTTATTAAAACATATTTATTATTAAATTAAATCATTTTTTCTAAAATGATGTTAAAGACAGTACATTGTTTTATAATGAATTGTTCGTTATAAGAAAAAAGTAAGTGCTATTACAAAAAATTTTTATAGAAATTTTATCTATCATATTGATTCAAAATAGTTTTAATAATTTTTAGAAATGTTGTTTTAACTAAGAAAATAAATATTATATGAGTTATGCCATTGTAAACTAATTTTATGCATAGGTAAGATAATACTTGAGAATTTGCGCATA
Organism: Gilliamella sp. Gris1-4; assembly: GCF_001690335.1. Lineage (NCBI taxonomy): Bacteria > Pseudomonadati > Pseudomonadota > Gammaproteobacteria > Orbales > Orbaceae > Gilliamella > Gilliamella sp. Gris1-4. The sequence continues at coordinate 18,485 of NZ_LZHA01000065.1, forward strand.
ACAGCGTATACTTCGCTACCTCATTATTATGGGTGTAGTGTGAGAGGTTAAGCTGCTTCTCAGATAGAACTGCAGTAAACTAAAAGCCTGACGAGGTCAATTCCATTAACATATTACGCCCAGGGCTTAAGCATAGAAATTTCGGAGAATTATTGACATGTCACGAGTATGCCAAGTAACAGGAAAAGGTCCTTTAGTAGGAAATAATCGATCTCATGCGATGAATGCTACTAAACGTCGTTTTCTACCAAACCTTCAAACTCACCGTTTCTGGATTGAGAGCGAAAAACGTTTTGTAAAATTGCGTGTATCTGCTAAAGGTATGCGTACTATCGATAAAAAGGGTATTGATGCAGTTTTAGCTGAACTTCGTGCCCGTGGTGAAAAGTACTAATAAGGAAACCATATCATGGCTAAAGGTGTACGCGAAAAAATCAGATTAGTTTCTTCTGCTGGTACAGGTCATTTTTATACCACTAGCAAAAATAAAAGAACTATGCCTGAAAAAATGGAGATCAAAAAATACGATCCTGTAGTTCGTCAGCATGTTATTTATAAAGAAGCTAAAATTAAATAGTTACCTAATAAATACTGAAAAACCCAGCAAATGCTGGGTTTTTTATATCTATTTGTAGACAAAATTATCGCTATTTTCAATAAAACATATCTCGTTCTATTTATCTTATAAATATCTACATAAATCATAAATAATACATATCACTCTTTCGGTTTCCTTGTTCATAGAGCTGGCAGGTTTATAGTGCTTAGCTCTCCATCTTGATTTATCTTCAATGGAGATTTTCATTTTTAACCAAATGTGTAATACCCTAACTGTTGGTTTTATAACGTTCATTTTTATTGGCTAAAAGGATAAATAATTTAAATAGAAAATTTTAAACAACTTGAAACGGTCAAATTCGGCAAAAATCAAAAATAAAATCACATCCCGTTCATGACCGAATGTTTCTGTTTTTTTTAAATAACAGTAAATATCGCTATTTTACAGCGATAAAATTTTAATAAATGTGGCTATTATCACACTTTATCAATCAATGAAAATAATAAACTACAAAATTGATTTAATACACAAAAAGATAATTTGTAGATAACTAAAATGATGGAGTAGTTAAGGAGATATTATGTTAATACTAGAACGGCAACAAATGATCATTGAATTACTAAAACAACATAATAGTTTAACAGTAACTGATATGGCAAAGTTGTGTTCCGTTTCTAAAGAAACACTACGCAGAGATCTCAGAGTTCTAGAAAAGAAAGGTATGATTTGTCGTAGCCATGGTGACGCAATGTTGACAGAACTCTTCTCACATAAACCTATTGTTCCCCTAATATTGAATACTAGTAAGCCTTCATTTCGACAAAAAATTTTAGTCAATGCTGAAATAAAAACCCGTATTGCGCGTAAGGCACTACAATTTGTTAATAATGCAGATCGAATTGCCTTAGATAGTAGATCTTCTTGTTGGTTTTTATCTAGGCAACTACCAAATGTAGATATGACTGTTATTACTCATTCAATAAACGTGGTTCAAACTTTGGCAGCCAAAAGTCAAATTCAAATTTTTGTATTAGGTGGAGCCTATTTTGCAAAGAATGAAGATATGGTTGGAACATTAACAGAAAAAAAAATGTTGGCCGAATTCAAAATAGATACACTATTTATCTCGTGTGATGGGTTAGATTTTGATAACGGTTTGAGTGATAACAATGAGTATCATGCTCGCTTGAAGAAACAGATGATACTAACAGCAAGAAAAGTTATTGTTTTAGCCGATTCATCAAAATTTAATCAAAATGCTTTCGCAAAAATATGTAATTTAGGCGATATTGATGTACTCATTACCGACAAAAAGATCGATAAACTACTACAAAAAGAAATGGATTGGCATAGTGTAAACGTAGTAATAGCTTAATTAAATATCTCCTCATAACTAGGTAAATAATTTATTTAATTTTAACAATATCTAGTAATAAGGAGTGTGGTCATGCAATGCAGAATCTCACCATCACTGATGTGTATGGATTTAATGAATATCAAAGAACAATTAATGTTTTTTAATCAACATGCAGATTTCTTACATGTTGATATTATGGATGGACATTTTGTCAAAAATATTACCCTTTCAGCCTTTTTTATAGAACAAATAAAACCCTATACATGTATTCCAATAGATGTTCATTTAATGGTTGAAAATCCAACAGATTTTATTGACCAAATGGCTAATGCTGGAGCAGACTTTATATGCCCACATGCAGAAACAATTAATACTAATGCATTTAGAGTTATAAATCATATTCATCAATTGAATAAAAAAGTAGGAGTCGTTATAAATCCTGCAACACCTATTTCTCAATACATTCATCTGCTCGATAAAATTACTGTAATGACTGTCGATCCTGGTTATGCAGGTCAACCCTTTATTCCTGAAATGCTTGAAAAAATAAGAAAACTATCTGAATTAAAAAAGAAGAATAGTTTCAAATTTTTAATTGAGGTCGATGGTTCTTGCAATATTAATACTTATCAACAATTACTTTCTGTTGGTGCTGAAGTTTTAATTATGGGAAGCTCAGGGTTGTTTAAAAAAAATCTATCACTAGAAAATGCTTGGCAAAAAATGTCCTTTGACATTAATAATGCCGCTAAAAATATTAATCAATAAAAGGACAATACAATGAAAGGAAAAGTTTGTGTTTTTGGTTCTTTTAATCTTGATATCACAGCAATTTTAGATCGCTTTCCAATGCCAGGTGAATCATTGGTAGCAAAATCCAGTAAGATTTCGGCGGGAGGCAAAGGAGCTAATCAAGCAACTGCAGCATTAAGAGCTGGAGCTAACGTTCATTATATTGGCAAGATAGGTGAAGATGACTTTGGTTGTTTTGCTCGTCGGCATCTAAAAAAAGTTGGATTTAATGCAGTTACTATATTAAGTTCATCCGAACGAGCTACCGGTAATGCTTTAATCTATGTTGCAGGAGAAAATGCTGAAAATATGATTTCAGTTGATCCTGGTACAAATATGATCGTTACTAAGGAAGAGATTGAAAAATGTGAGCCTGCCATAAAATGCGCTGATGTTGTATTAGTTCAACTGGAAAATAACCTATCAGCTATAACTCAAGTTCTTGCTATAGCAAAAGAAAACAATGCATTTACAATTTTAAATCCCGCACCTTTTCAAAAAATAGATTCAGAATTATTGTCAAAAGTTGATTTATTAACACCTAGTGAAACCGAGACTTTTTTACTGACCGGTCAAAAAATTACTGACAAGGCAAGTGCCGAACATGCTGCTGATTGCTTGCATCAAAAAGGAGCAAGAAAAATCATTATTACGATGGGAGCAAAAGGTTCTTTACTTTCAGAACCATGTTCAAAGATATGGATTCCTTGTTTCCCTGCTAATCCAATTGACACAACAGGAGCTGGAGATGCATTTAATGGAGCTTTAGCTGCCCAAATAGCTAATGGAAATAGCATTAAACAAGCAGCAATTTTTGGCTCAGCCTTTGCTGCGGTAAGTGTTGAATATATTGGTGCGGCTTGTACGACTACATATGAACAAGCAATAGAAAGAATGAGTTTACTTAGCGATATTTCTACAAATTAGCATAAGCTATTCTTAAGAATTATAGGATTTTATTATGAATAAAAATCAAAAAGATGTACTAAAAAATTCATCTAGTTTAGATAATAGTACTTATTTAGCAAAAACACCGTGGGTTAAATTTATTTTAGTCTGTTGCCTATTCGCACTTTGGGGTATGGCAGTTAACTTAAATGATATTTTAATTGCGCAATTTAAAAAAGGATTCGATCTTACCGATACACAAACAGCATTAGTTCAATCGGTATTCTTTTTAGGATACTTTTTTATCGCATTGCCTGCCGCGGCAATAATTAAACGATTTTCATATAAAATAGCTATTGTTATAGGCTTAACATTATATGCAATAGGGTGTTTTTTATTTATTCCTGCTGCTCATTTAATGACATATGGCGCATTTCTTGGCTGTTTAGGTGTTATTGCTTGTGGATTATCATTTTTAGAATCTTCTTGTAACACTTATTCCAGCTTATTAGGTCCTATAGAAACATCAACCCAACGAATCAATTTTTCACAAATATTTAATTCAATAGGCGTCATATTAGGTGTTTTGGTTGGGCAGGCTTTAGTTTTTGGTATACATGACCCAAGTCATAATGAATTATTACAGATGAATTCCGAAGCCGCCAATGCTGCCCGACATAAAATGGTAGAACAAGTAGTTACTCCCTATATAATTATTGGTTCTATATTAATTGTCATTGCTTTAATTTTTATTTTTGTAAAGTTTCCAACTTGTAAAGCTAAATTTATTGAACACGAAAATAAAGAAAATATTTTTCATTCTTTGAAACGTCTTTTTGCTATTCCGCGGTTTACTTTAGGTATTCTTTCTCAATTCTTATACGTTGGTGCTCAAGTCGGCGTTTGGAGCTTTACTATTCGTTTTGTACAACATGTTGAAAATGGAACTAGTGAACATAGTGCAACTTATTGGTTGCTTATATCATTACTTTTCTATGCATTAGGAAAAGTTGTTTCGACTTATTTAATGAAAAAAATAAATCCAGCTAAACTGTTAAGTATTTTTTCTTTGCTCGCCATTATTCTTTTAGCTATCGCGATCATGAGTTCTGGATTTATTGCAATTGCGACATTAACAACAATTAGTTTTTGTATGGCTCCTGGTTGGCCCACCAACTTCGGACTTGCAATTAAAGGGATGGGTAAGGACACACAAACAGCTGGTTCTATTGTTGTTATGTCAATCATTGAAGGAGCGGTTATCCCATTGTTAATGGGAATTATCTCTGATGTAAATAAAGGTAATATGCAATTAGCATTTATTGTTCCATTATGTTGCTTCGTTTATGTTGCTTTTTATGGCTATTATTGTGTTCGTAAAGGGGTTTAATATGAATAATCTAATTATAGGTGTTGCTCATCTTGGTTTAAGAGTTAAGGATATTAATAGGTCTTCATATTTTTATCAAACACTAGGATTTAAAGTAACTGAAGAGTTTTCTAAAAAAATGGAGAATGGCGAGATAAAAGTTAAATTTTTAACATCATCAAAACTTATTTTAGAGCTATATCAATTACCAAACATAATATCCACCAATGTGGATCATTATGGTATTGAACATATTGCTTTAGAAGTGAGTGATATAGAAAAGGCTCTTAAAAAAATTAAACAACTGGGTTATGTAATTAATGAAGGACCTAATTATGAAAAAAGAGATCATTGCGAAGTCGATTTCTTTCTGATTAGTGGTCCCGATGGTGAAAGAGTTGAATTTGATATGACAAAATATTTCTGATTCTTATCAAGAATTAAATAGATATACTTTGCGTAAAACTACCTGATAAACAGGTAGTTTTTTTGGATAAATTAATCCACATAATTATTTCATCATTTCAAAAATTGTTGTTCATAAGCTCTTGCTTTTTTGTCATCAAAAGCATGTTCCCAACGCGCAATAACAATTGCTGCTAGTGCGTTACCAACCACATTAACTACCGTTCTGCCCATATCTAAAATACGTTCAACCCCCATAATATAACCAATTCCTTCAAGAGGAATACCAACACTACCTAGGGTTGCCGATAAAACAAGAATTGAAGCACCAGGTACACCTGCAATCCCTTTGGATGCAATCATTAAGGTGATGACAATAATAATTTGGTCTAAAATAGTTAAATCTATGTGGAATAACTGCGCTAAAAAGATAACAGTAATACTTTGATAGAGTGTTGAACCATCAAGATTAAATGAATAGCCTGTAGGAATAACAAAACTAGTTATCGATTTTGGTGCTCCATAAGCCTCCATCTTTTCAATTATTTTAGGCAATGCAGTTTCAGAACTTGCGGTTGAAAATGCAATCACTAATTCTTCTTTCAAGATTTTTAATAATGTAAAAATATTAAATTTGCAAATTTTACAAACCAGTCCTAATACCACTAACGTAAAAATAATCATTGCCGAATAGACGGTTAAAATTAATTTAAGTAGTGGAAGTAAAGATTCAAATCCATATTTAGCAACCGTTACCGTGATAAGTGCAAATACACCAATAGGTGCATAACGCATTATCATATTAGTTACTTTAAACATAGTATCTGAAATTACTTTTAAAAATAAAAGAAAAGGTTCACGTTGTTTATCTGGCAAAGACATTAAACCTAGACCAAAAAAGACACAAAAGAAAATTACAGGTAAAACAGCACCGTCCGTCATAGCTTTAAAGATATTAGCTGGAATCATATCTAGTATCATAACAATTAAACCATGAGGTTTACCGCTTAATTCTTCAGCTGCTTGGGTATACTTACTAATGTCAGTCGTTGCAAGTGTTGAGGAGTCAATTCCCAAGCCAGGTGAAAAAATATTTCCCCAACAAAGACCTAATAAAATGGCAATAGTTGTAATAATTTCAAAATAGAGAATTGTTTTAAAACCTAAAGTTCCTAACCGTTTTGAGCCACCAAGACCTGCAATACCTAAAGTTAGAGTACTAAGTATAATTGGCAGCACAATCATTTTAATTAATCGAATGAAGATATCGCCTGCAGGTTGAAATATATTTACTATTGAAAATTGATAATATGAATGTAAAGGGTGGCTTGTAGCAGAGAGCTCAAATAAATAAGCACCTACGGCAATTCCTAGAATCAAAGCAATCAAAATTTGCCATGCAAGATTTGTTAATATTTTTTTTATTAAAAATGACATTTAATACTATTCCTTTTCACGGTTCTTGAAAATAAAAAAGGATTAGCAAAACTAATCCTTTTAGATTATTAAATAATTAATCCTCGGACACTTGAAGTGAATCGTGCCGTTCATTATTTTCCGATGCTTCCGATTCACTTGCGTCATCTTCTGTTTCGGCTATTCGTTGTAATCCCACAACTTTTTCGTTGTCAGCTGTTCGAATAAGCATGACACCTTGAGTGTTACGACCAACAATACTTACCTCTGAAACACGAGTACGAACAAGTGTTCCTGCATCTGTGATTAGCATGATTTGATCGGTTTCATCAACTTGAACTGCGCCAACAACAGTACCATTTCGCTCACTAACTTTGATAGAAATAACACCTTTAGTTGCCCTTGATTTGGTTGGGTATAGTTCTTGCTGTGTGCGTTTACCATATCCATTTTGAGTTGCAGTTAAAATTGCACCACTATCTCTAGGTACAATTAACGAAACCACTTTATCATCACTATCAAGTTTTATGCCACGTACACCTGCGGCCGTTCTACCCATACAACGAACTTTATTAGCTGGGAAGCGAACAACTTTACCATTAGCAGAGAATAACATAATATCTTCAGTCGTTGAGATTTCACCAATCAGGTTGTCATCTTCTGAGTCAATCTCTTCAACAATAGCATCATCATAAAGTTCTTCATCATCAACAATAGCTGAAGGATCATTGCTAGTTAAATCGACGCCGATTAATTCATCATCATCGCGTAAATTAATCGCAATAATACCGCCACTTCGTGGACGACTAAATTCAATTAAAGATGTTTTCTTAACTGTACCTTGTGCTGTAGCCATAAATACACAATGTTCATCATCAAATTCTCGAACAGGTAAAATTGCAGTGATTCGTTCGTTTTCTTCAAGAGGTAACAAATTAATAATTGGACGACCTCGAGAACCACGGCTGGCTTCAGGCAATTGGTAAACTTTCATCCAATATAATCGACCACGGCTTGAGAAGCAAAGAATCGTATCATGGGTATTGGCAACTAATAGTTTTTCGACAAAGTCTTCTTCTTTAATTTTAGTGGCTGATTTACCTTTACCACCACGACGTTGAGCTTCATAATCTGAAAGTGGTTGATATTTTACATAACCTTGATGGGAAAGAGTAACGACCACATCTTCTTGAGCAATAAGATCTTCAATATTAATATCTGCACTGCTCGCTGTAATTTCTGTTCGTCTAGCATCTTGGAATTGGTCTCGAACGCTTTCTAATTCTTCACGAATCACTTCCATTAAACGTTCTGAGCTAGCTAAAATATGCAATAACTCACCAATTTGAACCAATAATTCTTTGTATTCATCAAGAATTTTTTCATGTTCAAGGCCGGTTAAGCGGTGTAAGCGGAGATCTAAAATCGCTTGAGCCTGTGCTTCTGATAAATAATAATGTCCATCATGAATACCAAACTCTGGTGCTAAATCTTCTGGTCTAGCTGCATCATTACCAGCTTTTTCTAGCATGGCAGCAACATTTCCAAGTTGCCAGGCTTGGCTCAATAATTTAGTTTTTGCTTCACTAGGTGTTGCAGCAGCACGAATAAGCTCAATGATAGGATCAATATTGGCAAGTGCGATTGCTAAACCTTCTAATACATGAGCTCGTTCGCGGGCTTTGCGTAGTTCATAAATGGTTCGACGGGTTACAACTTCGCGTCGATGAAGCACAAACGCTTCAATCATTTCGCGTAAATTTAGGAGTTTTGGTTGGCCTTTATGTAAAGCCACCATATTGATACCAAATGAAACTTGCAATTGAGTCAAAGAGAAAAGGTTATTTAATACAACTTCACCAACAGCATCGCGTTTGATTTCAATAACTATACGCATACCGTCTTTATCTGATTCATCGCGTAATGCCGAAATACCTTCTATTTTTTTATCTTTAACTAATTCTGCAATTTTTTCGATCAGTTTTTTCTTATTAACCTGATACGGTATCTCATTAACAATAATGGTTTCACGTCCACTATGATCATCAACTTCTATGGTAGCTTTAGAGCGAATATAGATAATACCACGACCTGTGCGATACGCGTTTTCGATACCTTTTCGACCATTAATTAATGCTGCTGTTGGAAAATCTGGCCCATGGATATACTCCATTAAACCATCGACTGAAATATTTTCGTCTTCGATAAAAGCCAAGCAACCATTGATAACTTCAGAGAGATTGTGAGGAGGAATGTTAGTGGCCATACCAACAGCAATCCCTGACGCGCCATTAATCAATAAGTTAGGAATTCGTGTTGGTAGCACATCAGGGATCATTTCTGAACCATCGTAATTAGGTGAAAAATCAACTGTCTCTTTATCTAAATCAGTTAATAATGCTCCCGCAAACTTTTGCATACGAATTTCAGTATAACGCATCGCAGCAGCTGAATCGCCATCAACAGAACCGAAGTTACCTTGACCATCAACCAACATATAACGTAATGAGAATGGTTGAGCCATACGTACAATTGTATCATAAACTGCTGAATCGCCATGTGGATGATATTTACCAATTACATCACCAACAACACGAGCAGACTTCCTATAAGGCTTATTCCAATCATATCCCGCTTCATGCATAGCAAATAAAACGCGTCGATGAACAGGCTTTAATCCGTCACGGACATCAGGTAAGGCTCGCCCAACAATAACAGACATTGCATAGTCAAGATAAGAGGATTTTAATTCATCTTCTATATTAACGGGGGTTATTTCTTTGGCTAGTTCGGTCATAACACCATGTACTCTTATTAATTTAAGTCATCAAAATAGTTCATAATTATAGCATAAAATCGCTATTAATGCAGAATTAAACCTTCTTTATTTCAGCTTATTTACTGTGAATAAATAGCCTATTCTCGATTAATTGGCATAAGCAATTTAAAATCATGACATGCATTTCGTATGCCATTACTTTTTTATAAGACGGAATTCTAATTTCAATATCATTCTGGCCTAATAAGCCAATAACTTCACCACCATCAAAAGCAGTTAATGCGACAATTTTCATATCTTTAATTACCGCTTCTTGAACAGCACGAATAATAGATCGGCTATTCCCTTGGCAAGTTGCTATAATTAAAACATCACTTTGTTGTCCTAATGCTTGAATTTGACGAGCATAAATTTCCTCGTGATTAGCTATAGCACTCAATAAAACATTGTCTGATACTAAAGCCATTGCAGGAATACTTGGTCTTTCAATATTAATGCTGGTGATTAAACGTGAAGTAAAGCTTTGTACATTAGCTGCGGATGGACCATTACCACAACTCATAATTTTATTGCCATTAAGTAAACTATCGACAATAATATTTGCGGCCTTTTCAATAGAATAACCAAGTGATTCTGCCATCACGATTTGAGTTTGAATACTTTCAGTAAAATAATTTTTAATTAAATCTTGCACGCTTTTCACCTAAAAATTAAAATGCATTGATAATCCATTTTTGACTGTTACCTGTAATAGCAAAAACATCAAATCTAAACTCTGTATCTTCGATATTTAAATTTTGCGCTATCATCCATTGTTGGGCTGCCTGTCTAATTTTATTCTGTTTATTTAGTGTAATAGTCATCTCAGCATCACCAAAGTTAGCATTTTTTCGATAACGTACTTCAATAAAAACAAGACATGTATTATCAAGCATAATTAAATCGAGTTCACCAAAGCGAAATTGGCTATTATGTGCAAGAAATTTAAGCCCTTGCCTAAGTAAATACTGGCGAGCTATATTTTCATAATGCTCGCCAATTTGTTTTTTATTCGCTTTTTGAATCGGATTTATCTTCGCCATAAATATATTGCTGCCAGGAGAGTGCACGTGTCACTTCGCATTGATCACTTGTCGATAATTTACCTGTCATACCATCTAAAAAATTAGGTTGATATGAATTAAGTTGATTAAAACGATTTGTTAGTCTCCACGCATCAATGCCCATTGCATACAAACGCATTAAAGAATAATCTTTCTGAATATTACTAGGTATTTTTGTATTTACTTTATCTGCTTGATTTATAATCATAGGAATATCTGCATATTCAGTTTTATTCATATCATAACTGAAATCATTAGAGGCATTAGCTACATGACTTTTTGAACTTGAATAAAGTGTAACTGCAGACGAATTTCCAATAGTTTTATTTGCACCCATATCAAGCATTGGTTTTATCAACGTCAATTCATCATATGAAGAATAAACATAAATAGCATCAAATCCAGCTGATACCATTCCTGCTGATAGTGTTCCATCTATCGAAATAGGATTTCCAGTAAGACTAATACCTACGTTACGATTCATATTGGCACTTAATGTTTTAGTATTACCAAAGTATTGTACGTAAGCTTGTGAACTATTTGCTGACAATTGCGACCACTGTGCAGCAAAACTTTGTGCAACGCGTTTACCCAAATCATTTTGTGGGACTAACAGTAATGGTTTTATTTTATTTTGAGAATAAATATGGTCTGCCGCATCTTTTGCTTCATCTTCAGGGGATAAAGCAAAATAACACATCTTATTTGCAGACGCAGTAGAGTTATCAACCTTATTCAAGGCTAAAACGGGAATAGCTGGCGCTAGTTCTTTTAATTCAACAACTTCTTTTTTTAATAAAGGACCTACAATTAACTCAACATTCTGTTCCTTTGCTTGCTGAATTAAAGTATCCATTGGCGCACTAGTTGTATCAAGAACAATCACATTTTGTTGAGGTTCTTGTGGAAAAAACTTTATTCCATCCATATAACCTTGACGAATAGTTTCACCAAATATACGTGAAGAGCTATTTAATGGTAACAATAATGCAACCTTTTTTGCATTAGCATCAACAGAAAGTGTTTGTTCTCCAGTTAATATTGGGATAACCTCTTTTGCTGGATGATCTGGATATTGTGTAGCCCAATTGTTGATAGCCTGCTTTAATAACTGTTTTTTATTTTCAGATTTTGCGGCAATAATTTCTGGTGTATCATCATCTTGTGGAACAGGTGCTTTACTCGCATTTTGGTAAGCATAAGCTAAATCAACCCAACCCTGTAATGTAGTCTCATTTTCATTAACTAAAATTTTACAGATTTTAGTAGATTTTAATTTACGGAAAAAACTCCATGTATTATGCAATAATTGCCTTTTTCCGGTTTCTGATACATATTTTTCTAATTGAAGATAATCGTGTGCTTGAGCATTAATATCTTTACCATTTATATCCAAACCCAATTTAACAATGTAATAACGATACAGTTGTGAGTTAGACAAATTTTCGATAGTGAATTGATTCAGATCAAATGGTTTTCTTTTTTTTACTGCAATTTCTCCCTCTGAGAATAACTTTTCTTTTTGTTGCTCATCATTAAGATTGGATGGTAAGTTTGATAATAATGTATTTGCTTGTGAAAATTTATTTTCTTTTATCAGTGCGCGAACAGCCATTAATTGCCAGTTAACTTTAACTGTTCCGGAACTATTATCTGCTTGAGAAAGATAATAACTAGAATTTTTATTATCATCAAAGTTAAGGGATTTCTTTGAATTTCCTAAAGTACAGCATACCAAAAAAGTAAATAATGGTAATATTAATATAGCATAAAAGTAACGTTTCAAGTTCATACCTATTCTCTTATATTTTGTTATCCCCAAATTCGTTGTACATGAACTGTAATTTCTTCTCGATCATGATAAAGCTGTTTTGCTTGAATTTGTACGTTGATTTTTTTATTATTTAACTCGTTAGTTAACGAATATAGATTTTGTTTTACTTCTTCATAACGTTTTTTCATTGGTAATTTGAGGTTAAAAATAGCCTCTCTACACCAACCATTAATTAACCATTTGGCTATTAATTCTGTAACTTTAGTTGGTTTTTCAACCATATCACAAACCAACCAATAGATATTATGCTTTTTAGGTATAAATTTAAAGCCATCTTCCCGATAATGTTTAACTTGTCCAGTTTCCATCAATTTTTCATCCATAGGTCCATTATCAATGGCATACACCATCATACTTCTTTTAACCAGTTGATAAGTCCAACCTCCAGGACAAGCACCCAAGTCAACAGCGTTTAAACCACCTTTTAATCGCTCTTCCCACTCATCATAAGGAATAAAAATATGAAAGGCTTCTTCTAATTTTAGTGTAGAACGGCTTGGCGCATCAGAGGGGAATTTTAACCTAGGAATTCCCATATAAAAAGGGGAATTATTTTGACTCAGTGAATAACCAACATAACAACTGGTATTACTGATAAAAAATAAGTGGACAACGGGTCTTGATGGATTTTCAATTTTTAATAAAATACGTTTACTTCTTAATGCTTGACGAAGGGGCACGGTAAATTTACGACAAAAGCCAGAAAGCGCTTTACCTTCATTTGTATCAGCAACTTCAACACGTAGATCGCCAGCTTTATCAATACATCCAGATAATGTATCAATAATTGGAGAAATACGATCATCTGTTGGTAAATCAACTAATAAATCACCTGCTACAAACATTTGTCGTGCAAAAATTAGTGTTCGGAAATCTAAATTTTTTATTAATAATTGTACATCATTATCTTGATAGCATTCAAAAACAACATAACCACTGTTTTCTTTAACTTTAGCAAAGCCATATACTTCTTTCTGAGCGGCTTTATCTGTAATTTCGTTAGCACACTCTTTTTCAAATCCACAACGGCAATAGAGAATAATTTTGTTTAGTTTTTGCATATTGTAATTTTTTGCTCTTTCAACAGAAGCTATAAAAAATATTCATATTAATCAGATTGAACATTATCGGTATATAAAGGTGCTTCACCTTTTGGGCGAGTTTTAAATCTTCGATGTAACCACATATATTGTTCAGGTGCTTTTAAAATTTCTTGTTCAATGGCTTTGTTCATAAAAGTAGCCGCAAGTACATCATCATCAATTGGATAACCCTCAAGCTCTGATGTTACATAAACAGTGTAACGACCATCTTTCTCACGCTTAGGAGTAAATGGTATAATAGCTGGCTGAGCTAATTTCACTAATATACGCGTGCCTACAGTTGTTGCAGCTTTTTTTACTGAAAATAGAGGCGCAAATACACTATTTTTAGGACCATAATCATGATCTGGTGCATACCAAAGTAATTCACCATTTTTTAGTGCGCGGATCATTCCTTTAGTATTATGTCGATCCAACATATATTTGTTTGATTTGAGCCGCCCTTTAAGCTGAACATAATCCATTACAGGATTATCATTTGGACGGTACACTCCGACTCCAGGATGGTTCATTCCTAAGATACGTGCACCTAATTCTAATGTCAGAAAATGAATACCAATGAGCAAAACACCTTGACCTGATTGTTGAACTTTTGTGATATGAAAATCGTCAACAATAGAAACTTTTTTAGCAAGCCGTTTATCAGACCAGAACCATGCCATACCGGTTTCAAAAATTGCTAAACCCGTTGAAATAAAATTTTCACGCAACATCTGATCACGTTCAGATTGTATTTTTTCAGGAAAACAGAGTTTTAGATTTTGCCTAGCCGTTTCTTTACGTTTGCCGATTAATTTCATCGAAAGCAATCCTAACCCTTTTCCCAATTGAAAAATAATTGGATATGGTAATAAAACGATTAAATATAAAATACCAATACCAAACCACGTTAACCAATAACGAGGGTGTAATAAACTTTTAGTAAAAATAGGACGAATTTCTTGATTTTGACTCATATTAAGATCAGATTATTATTAATAATACAGTTGGTTATTATATACTATATCTTGTTTTTCGGGAGCATAAAAACAAACAAGGCCTAAGGCGTTATATTATTATTCTGTAACAATATTAGTTATCAATTTATATTTAAAGTAGATCGTAGTAAAACCATTAGCTATGATCCATTCTTAAAATTATCTATTTTTTATACTTAAACACATAGTTACCGGAAACTTTTTAACAAAAAATCAAACAGCAACAGGCGCTTTGATCGCTGGATACGGTTCATAACCAACAATTTCGAAATCCTCAAATTTATAATCAAAAATTGTTGGAGGTTTACGTTTAATAACTAATTTTGGCAATGCTCTTGGTTCACGGTCTAATTGCAAATGTGCTTGTTCCATATGATTAGAATAAAGATGAGTATCACCACCAGTCCACACAAAATCACCTACTTGTAATTCACATTGCTGTGCAATCATGTGGACTAACAAAGAATAGCTAGCTATATTAAATGGCAATCCTAAAAATACATCACAAGAACGTTGATAAAGTTGACAAGAAAGTTTGCCATTTGCGACATAAAATTGGAAAAAAGCATGACATGGTGCTAATGCCATTTGATCTAATTCTCCAACATTCCAAGCAGAAACAATCATACGTCTAGAGTCAGGATCATTTTTAATTTGATCAATTAACTGTGAAATCTGATCTATTTGACGACCATCAGCCGCTCCCCATGCCCGCCATTGTTTGCCATAAACAGGACCTAAATCACCATTTTCATCAGCCCATTCATTCCAAATAGTTACCTTATTATCTTGAAGATACTTAACATTTGTATCTCCCTTCAAAAACCAAAGCAATTCATGAATAATTGAACGTAAATGACACTTTTTAGTCGTGACAAGAGGAAAACCTTCTTGTAAATTAAATCGCATTTGATGCCCAAAAATAGATAGCGTTCCAGTGCCCGTTCGGTCTGACTTAGGTGTACCTTCATCTAAAATTTTTCGCATTAACGCTAAATATTGTTTCATTGTGTTTTTGCCTTATTATTAAATCTATACGCAAATAAAATAATTAAAATACCACCAATAATCATTGGTAGACATAATATTTGTCCCATACTGATAATATTTAAAAATAAGCCTAACTGCTCATCTGGTTGTCTAAAAAATTCTATAACAAATCTAAATAAACCATAGCAAAATAAAAATAGGCCAGATACAGAGCCAGTAGGTTTTGGTTTTCGAATAAAAATATTTAAAATAATAAACAGTACTATTCCCTCAAACACCATTTCATAAAGTTGTGAAGGATGCCTCGGTAAAATACCATTTAATTGGGAATAAAGTGAAAACCACTCAGGATGAGACTGAACAAACATAAAATCGGCATGTGATGATGTTGGAAATAACATACCAATCGATGAATCAGTTACTCTTCCCCAAAGTTCTCCATTAATAAAATTACCAAATCGCCCAAACATCAAACCAATGGGAACAAGAGGAGCAACAAAGTCACCTACTTGCATAAAAGTTTTCTTTGTTCCCTTTGCAAAAAGGGCAATAACGCAAATCGCACCAATTAAACCACCATGAAAAGACATACCGCCTTCCCAGACTTTAAATAGAATTACAGGATCTTTGATAAAAGCATTTAAATTATAGAAGAAGACATAGCCTAAACGCCCCCCTACAAAAAGACCTAAAAAACCCCAAAATAATAAATTTTCAACTTGTTGTGACGTCCATTGGCTATTTGGTTTATTTGCACGGCGCTTAGCCAAATAAAGTGCACCCAGCACTCCAAATAAATACATTGCCCCATACCAATGAAGTGATATCGGACCAATGGAAAAGGCTATTGGATCGAAATTAGGGAATTGTAAATATTGATTCATTTTTTATTACGCTTTTTGTTTTTCCGTTTATTAGCAAAGAAATTAAATCGTTTCTTTTTAGAAATATTAGTTATTGATGTCTCTATTTCAGACTGCATAGCGAACACAGGTAAAGAAAATTCTTTCATTGCCTTTCTATAAACATCGCGTTTAAATGCAATCACCTGTCGGATCGGATACCAATAACTAACCCATTTCCAATCGTCAAATTCAGGAGTTAAAGATGTATTGAGATTAATTACCGATGCATCTGATATTAATTCTAATAAAAACCACTTTTGTTTTTGCCCAATACAAACTGGCTGATGTTCCCAACGGATCATCCTTTTAGGTAACTTGTATCGTAACCAACCATTAGTAACAGATAAAATCTTTACATCTTTTGATAATAAACCAACTTCTTCGTATAATTCACGAAACATTGCCTGCTCAGGCGTTTCGTTTTGTTTTATTCCGCCCTGAGGAAATTGCCAAGAATTTTGCCCGTACCGACGAGCCCAAAGTACTTGACCATATCTGTTACAAATAACTATTCCTACATTTGGACGGTAGCCATCATTATCGATCACTGACTACCTCAAAAAATTATCCTTGTATAGCTGAATTGTTTCATACATACAGCAAGAAATAAATAGAAAATAATAGCAATGTGGTAAATACCTTCTTTCTTTGATTATTTTTTACACTCATTAATCATTAATTACCAGCTAATTAATCCTAATTATCAATAATCAAAATGAAATTTAACTATTCCAAAAAGCAAAAAAGCCCAGCACTACTGCTGGGCTCTCTCTATATTTAAAAGTCTGGCGGCACCCTACTCTCACATGGGTAATACCCACACTACCATCGGCACTACGGCGTTTCACTTCTGAGTTCGGCATGGGGTCAGGTGGGACCACCGCGCTATTACCGCCAGACATATCCTGTACTCTCTTTCTTTATCGCTGTCCATTATCTCATATCAACAACAATCACTCAATTCGGAACAAACTGTTTTTTCTATCTCTATTCTCTTTTCGATGATTTCCTCATCTAGCAATAACTTCTGCGTAAACCAAAACAACTCCGAGTTGTAAGGTTAAGACTCTCGGTTCATTAGTATCAGTTAGCTCAATGTATCACTACACTTACACACCTGACCTATCTACGTCTTAGTCTCAAACGGACCTTACTGAATCTCTTCAGGGAAAACTCATCTCGAGGCTAGTTTCGTGCTTAGATGCTTTCAGCACTTATCTATTCCGCACGTAGCTACCGGGCAATGCAATTGGCATCACAACCCGTACACCAGCGGTGCGTTCACTTCGGTCCTCTCGTACTAGAAGCAAACCCTCTCAATTTTCCTACGCCCATGGCAGATAGGGACCGAACTGTCTCACGACGTTCTAAACCCAGCTCGCGTACCACTTTAAACGGCGAACAGCCGTACCCTTGGGACCTACTTCAGCCCCAGGATGTGATGAGCCGACATCGAGGTGCCAAACACCGCCGTCGATATGAACTCTTGGGCGGTATCAGCCTGTTATCCCCGGAGTACCTTTTATCCGTTGAGCGATGGCCCTTCCATTCAGAACCACCGGATCACTATGACCTACTTTCGTACCTGCTCGAGCCGTCACTCTCGCAGTCAAGCTAGCTTTTGCCATTGCACTAACCTCCTGATGTCCGACCAGGATTAGCTAACCTTCGTGCTCCTCCGTTACTCTTTGGGAGGAGACCGCCCCAGTCAAACTACCCACCAGACAGTGTCCCTTACCTCGATTCAGAAGTATAGGTTAGAACATCAAACATTAAAGGGTGGTATTTCAAGGTCGACTCCACTCACACTGGCGTGCATGCTTCTTTGCCTCCCACCTATCCTACACATTAAGGCTCAATGTTCACTGTCAAGCTATAGTAAAGGTTCACGGGGTCTTTCCGTCTTGCCACGGGTACACCGCATCTTCACGGCAATTTCAATTTCACTGAGTCTCGGGTGGAGACAGCCTGGCCATCATTACGCCATTCGTGCAGGTCGGAACTTACCCGACAAGGAATTTCGCTACCTTAGGACCGTTATAGTTACGGCCGCCGTTTACTGGGGCTTCGATCAGGAGCTTCTGCATAAGCATAACCCCATCAATTAACCTTCCAGCACCGGGCAGGCGTCACACCGTATACGTCCACTTTCGTGTTTGCACAGTGCTGTGTTTTTATTAAACAGTTGCAGCCAGCTGGTATCTTCGACTGATTTCACCTACGTCCGCATGGGATTTCAATTACACATCAGCGTGCCTTCTCCCGAAGTTACGGCACCATTTTGCCTAGTTCCTTCACCCGAGTTCTCTCAAGCGCCTTAGTATTCTCTACCTGACCACCTGTGTCGGTTTCGGGTACGATTAACTATAACCTGAAGCTTAGAGGATTTTCCTGGAAGCAGGGCATCAATTACTTCACTGCCTTAGCAGCTCGTCATCACGCCTCAGAGTTTCAGTGACCGGATTTGCCTAATCACACCCCTACACGCTTAACCCACCATCCAATAGGTGGTAAACCTAGCCTTCTTCGTCACCCCATCGCAGTTATAGCCAGTACGGGAATATTAACCCGTTTCCCATCAGATACGCCCTTCGGCCTCTCCTTAGGGGTCGACTCACCCTGCCCCGATTAACGTTGGACAGGAACCCTTGGTCTTCCGGCGAGCGGGCTTTTCACCCGCTTTATCGTTACTTATGTCAGCATTCGCACTTCTGATACCTCCAGCATGCCTCACAACACACCTTCTACGGCTTACAGAACGCTCCCCTACCCAATACACTTACGTGCACTGCCGCAGCTTCGGTGCATAGTTTTAGCCCCGTTACATCTTCCGCGCAGGCCGACTCGACTAGTGAGCTATTACGCTTTCTTTAAATGATGGCTGCTTCTAAGCCAACATCCTAGCTGTCTAAGCCTTCCCACTTCGTTTCCCACTTAACTATGACTTTGGGACCTTAGCTGGCGGTCTGGGTTGTTTCCCTCTTCACGACGAACGTTAGCACCCGCCGTGTGTCTCCCATGATTCAACTTGTCAGTATTCGGAGTTTGCATCGGGTTGGTAAGCCGGGATGGCCCCCTAGCCGAAACAGTGCTCTACCCCCAACAGTCATTCATGAGGCGCTACCTAAATAGCTTTCGGGGAGAACCAGCTATCTCCCGGTTTGATTGGCCTTTCACCCCCAGCCACAGGTCATCCGCTAATTTTTCAACATTAGTCGGTTCGGTCCTCCAGTTAGTGTTAACCAACCTTCAACCTGCCCATGGCTAGATCACCGGGTTTCGGGTCTATACCCTGCAACTTAACGCACAGTTAATACTCGGTTTCCCTTCGGCTCCCCTATTCGGTTAACCTCGCTACAGAATATAAGTCGCTGACCCATTATACAAAAGGTACGCAGTCACTATTACCCAACGGTAACAGCTCCCACTGATTGTACGTACACGGTTTCAGGGTCTATTTCACTCCCCTCCCGGGGTTCTTTTCGCCTTTCCCTCACGGTACTGGTTCACTATCGGTCAATCAGGAGTATTTAGCCTTGGAGGATGGTCCCCCCCTCTTCAGACAGGATATCACGTGTCCCGCCCTACTCTATAAGCTTCCACATAACGTACCTTCGTGTACGGGACTTTCACCCTCTATCGTGCGACTTTCCAGACGCTTCCACTAATACTTTATGCTACCCGCTTGGGCTCCTCCCCTTTCGCTCGCCGCTACTCAGGGAATCTCGGTTGATTTCTTTTCCTCGGGGTACTTAGATGTTTCAGTTCTCCCGGTTCGCCTCATCTAACTATGAATTCATTAGATGATAGTGTAGTTTCCTACACTGGGTTTCCCCATTCGGACATCGACGGCTATTGCGCTTTTTATCAGCTTACCGTCGCTTTTCGCAGATTAACACGTCCTTCTTCGCCTCTGATTGCCTAGGCATCCACCGTGTACGCTTAATTTCTTAACCTTACAACTCACAGTTGTCTTGGTTTAAATTACGCTTTCTTCTCTTTCTTACTTATTCTCTTTTTATTTATAAATTATTCAATTAAAGTTCAATAAACTTTAACTCAATCTATAATCAAAAGCCTTTCGTAAAAACGAGAACTCGTTTCTTTCAGCTTGTTCCTAATTGTTAAAGAGCTTTATCTTTCTATTCACTTAAA
>NZ_LZHA01000066.1:0-4229 GCF_001690335.1 Gilliamella sp. Gris1-4
TTTGAGGATGGATATTCCTCCTATTGATTTACATGCTAGCACTCAAATGGATATAAGGACACCTGAAAAAGCCAAATTTTTATCTGATGTTGGTTTTTCACAAATAGTATTAGCTCGTGAGCTTAATTTAACTGAGATAGCTAAAATTCATGAGCAAATTGATGCAAAAATAGAATTTTTTATACATGGTGCGCTTTGTGTGGCATTTTCAGGACAGTGTTATATCTCACATGCACAGACAGGGCGTAGTGCAAATCGAGGAGATTGCTCCCAAGCTTGTCGACTTCCTTTTACCTTAAAAGATGATCAAGGGCGCATTGTTGCTTATGAAAAACATTTATTATCAATGAAAGATAATAACCAATCAGATAATTTGAACGAATTAATTCAAGCAGGTGTACGCTCCTTTAAAATAGAAGGACGTTATAAAGATCTAAGTTATGTTAAAAACATTACAGCCTTTTATCGTCAAAAATTAGATACTATTTTGTCAAATTCGTCTAATTTACAATCAGCGTCAAGTGGTCGAACTGAGCACTTTTTTATACCAGATCCTCACCAAACATTTCATCGAGGAAGTACAGATTATTTTGTACATGGAAGAAAATCCAATATAGGTGCATTCGATTCACCTAAATTCATTGGTTTGCAAATTGGTGAGATAACTCAAATTACACCTAAAACTATCGATATTAAATCTGAGAAAATATTAACTAATGGAGATGGCCTAAATGTACTAATAAAACGAGAGATTTTTGGATTTAGAGCTGATAAGGTGGAGAAACTTTCGGCTAATCAATATCGAATTCACCCAAATGAAATTCCTAAGCCGCTTTTTTCAATAAAATTACCTTATAGAGTGAATCGAAATCTTGATCATGTGTGGCAACAAAATTTATTGAAAGAATCAAGTAATCGTAGAATTGGTGTGTCATTAAAACTATATAATATTGAAAAAAGTATAGAGCTAATTGCAAAAAGTGAAGAGGGCATTTGTGTTAAGTTAGAACTTAATGGGGAATTTGAACTTGCGGATCAACCAGATAAATCATTAAAAAACATTAGAGATAATTTATCTAAATTAGGAAAAACTATATATTATCTTACTGATTTTGATTTAAATTTATCAAAAATTTATTTTATTTCAAGTAGTCAACTAAATCAGCTTCGAAGGGATACTATTAATAAATTAACTGCTAAAAGATTAACAAGTTATTGTCGCCAAAAACGTAAACCAGAACAAAGCCCAGTTTCGTTTTATCCTGAAAATCATTTGAGTTTTTTGGCAAATGTTTATAATCACAAAGCAAGAGAATTTTATACACAACATGGAGTTGAATTAATTGAAAGTGCCTATGAAGCACATGAAGTTAAAGAAGATGCGCCCTTAATGATAACCAAACATTGTTTACGGTTTGCGTTTAATTTATGTCCAAAACAAGCAAAAGGAATTCAAGGTGTTAAAACTAAAATTACGCCAATGAAATTAATTCAAAATAATGAAGAATTATTGCTAAAGTTCAATTGTAAAGCTTGCGAAATGCAAGTATGGGGTAAAATAAAAAAACACATTTTAAAAATGCCACTTCCTGGAAGTGAGATTATATTTATGGCAAAGAAATAAAGCATTTGAATAAAAATATCTTATGATAAATGAGGGTGATTTAACAGTTCGTAATAATATACATTATTTAACATAATATACATTATTTTCACTTTAACATATTGATATTCAATATTTATTTCAACTTAAGGGTGAGGGTGTATCTAATTTTCCTGTATTTA
This sequence comes from Gilliamella sp. Gris1-4, assembly GCF_001690335.1. Classification (NCBI taxonomy): domain Bacteria; kingdom Pseudomonadati; phylum Pseudomonadota; class Gammaproteobacteria; order Orbales; family Orbaceae; genus Gilliamella; species Gilliamella sp. Gris1-4. The sequence continues at coordinate 1,786 of NZ_LZHA01000066.1, forward strand.
CAAAATGCATCACAATTTAATTCGTCAGGTTCACAATCTTATGTTGCTATAACATCACAACAACGGATACTAACAAATCAGGGCGACACATTATTATTCAGAGGTACTTTTATGATTAAAATAGAAAAAGTGGAAAGTATCACAGAGTGATGCTTTCCACTTGTAAAACAAAAATTTATAAAGAATTCAATTCTTTGTTATTTTTCTGTTCTTTTTCTTGTGTACTCATTTCTTTTACTTTTTTATCAAATTCTTTAGAAATATATTCAAGAGTTGACTCAAAAGACATGTGAGGGGCAGATAGTACGATAAAAGTTTGATCATCTGTGTATTTAGCATATTGATTGCCGACGAACGGTCTTTTTTCTGCTATTAATTTATATTTTTTTGATAAATTTTTATACAAGGATTCAAATTTAGATTTATTAAATGTAGCTGAAATATATAGTAGTATGTTTTCATCTTTTGAAAAAATAAGTGTTACTTCCGAGGAATCAAGCGGTAGCTCGCTATTTTTAATAATATATACAGGTCCTTTTGAGTATTTACTTATTCCGTCTTCTATTAAAGAATATTTTTCTTTTGCTTCTTCTAAAGTTGTTTTATTAATTTCGAGTCCGAAGGGGGCTGGGTTAGAATAGCATCAACATAATATCATAACGTTTTAGCTTATTTAAATTTTGTGAAACAGTAATAAGAAATTTTTTTCTAATTTATAATTAGCTTAAGTGCGCATAATGTATATTATGTTAAATAATGTATATTATTACGAACTGTTAAATCACCCTCATTTATCATAAGATATTTTTATTCAAATGCTTTATTTCTTTGCCATAAATATAATCTCACTTCCAGGAAGTGGCATTTTTAAAATGTGTTTTTTTATTTTACCCCATACTTGCATTTCGCAAGCTTTACAATTGAACTTTAGCAATAATTCTTCATTATTTTGAATTAATTTCATTGGCGTAATTTTAGTTTTAACACCTTGAATTCCTTTTGCTTGTTTTGGACATAAATTAAACGCAAACCGTAAACAATGTTTGGTTATCATTAAGGGCGCATCTTCTTTAACTTCATGTGCTTCATAGGCACTTTCAATTAATTCAACTCCATGTTGTGTATAAAATTCTCTTGCTTTGTGATTATAAACATTTGCCAAAAAACTCAAATGATTTTCAGGATAAAACGAAACTGGGCTTTGTTCTGGTTTACGTTTTTGGCGACAATAACTTGTTAATCTTTTAGCAGTTAATTTATTAATAGTATCCCTTCGAAGCTGATTTAGTTGACTACTTGAAATAAAATAAATTTTTGATAAATTTAAATCAAAATCAGTAAGATAATATATAGTTTTTCCTAATTTAGATAAATTATCTCTAATGTTTTTTAATGATTTATCTGGTTGATCCGCAAGTTCAAATTCCCCATTAAGTTCTAACTTAACACAAATGCCCTCTTCACTTTTTGCAATTAGCTCTATACTTTTTTCAATATTATATAGTTTTAATGACACACCAATTCTACGATTACTTGATTCTTTCAATAAATTTTGTTGCCACACATGATCAAGATTTCGATTCACTCTATAAGGTAATTTTATTGAAAAAAGCGGCTTAGGAATTTCATTTGGGTGAATTCGATATTGATTAGCCGAAAGTTTCTCCACCTTATCAGCTCTAAATCCAAAAATCTCTCGTTTTATTAGTACATTTAGGCCATCTCCATTAGTTAATATTTTCTCAGATTTAATATCGATAGTTTTAGGTGTAATTTGAGTTATCTCACCAATTTGCAAACCAATGAATTTAGGTGAATCGAATGCACCTATATTGGATTTTCTTCCATGTACAAAATAATCTGTACTTCCTCGATGAAATGTTTGGTGAGGATCTGGTATAAAAAAGTGCTCAGTTCGACCACTTGACGCTGATTGTAAATTAGACGAATTTGACAAAATAGTATCTAATTTTTGACGATAAAAGGCTGTAATGTTTTTAACATAACTTAGATCTTTATAACGTCCTTCTATTTTAAAGGAGCGTACACCTGCTTGAATTAATTCGTTCAAATTATCTGATTGGTTATTATCTTTCATTGATAATAAATGTTTTTCATAAGCAACAATGCGCCCTTGATCATCTTTTAAGGTAAAAGGAAGTCGACAAGCTTGGGAGCAATCTCCTCGATTTGCACTACGCCCTGTCTGTGCATGTGAGATATAACACTGTCCTGAAAATGCCACACAAAGCGCACCATGTATAAAAAATTCTATTTTTGCATCAATTTGCTCATGAATTTTAGCTATCTCAGTTAAATTAAGCTCACGAGCTAATACTATTTGTGAAAAACCAACATCAGATAAAAATTTGGCTTTTTCAGGTGTCCTTATATCCATTTGAGTGCTAGCATGTAAATCAATAGGAGGAATATCCATCCTCAAA
>NZ_LZHA01000067.1:0-2900 GCF_001690335.1 Gilliamella sp. Gris1-4
TTTGAAAATATCAACTAATATTCCTTTTTTAGACCACAAATTAAATCGCCTATAGACAGTGCTCCATTCACCAAACTCTTCTGGCAAATCTCGCCAAGGAATACCGGTTCTCATTCGGAAAAGGATCCCTTCAAACGTCATCCGATGCTCGGATTTATTATAAACTCGGCCGGTATTTTTCATTATTTGTAGTAGCTTTTCCCACCGTTTATCTGTTAGCATTGTTCTTGGCATGATGAATCGAGTTATGGTTGTTTTTGGCTGAATTATTATAACTCACATCATGCCGTCTAAAAAATAATCATGAAAGATCAACACGCCCTAATAGATAATAGAGTGAAAGTAATTAAAAAATATCTACATTGTGATACAAATTAAATTAAGGATAAGATATACATTCATAACCAAAATTAAACTAATAAGAAATTAAATTGATGATATTTTATCAATCCAATGTGATAAACCATTAAAAATCATTGACGGATCGAAATAGCTTTATATAATACACAGCGTCTAAACAAAAATTCCTATCTAAGTCTCCTTAGCTCAGCTGGATAGAGCAACGGCCTTCTAAGCCGTAGGTCACAGGTTCGAATCCTGTAGGGGACGCCATTAAAAACTAAGATAATCAATTATTTGCAACCGCCAAGCTCAAAGCTTGATTATCTTTATTTTGATTTTGTGACCAAAATGTGACTGCATTTGAAAAATGGCTTAAATGCTCAGCGTTTAAATGCGCATATTTTTTTACCATTTCCAACGTTTCCCAACCACCCAATTCTTGCAGTGTAAAAAGAGGTGTTCCGCTTTGAACGTGCCAGCTTGCCCACGTGTGGCGTAGATCGTGAAAATGAAAATCTTCAATATTACAAATTTCAGTCGCGCGATTAAAAGCGCGCCGATCAATGTCTTTTAACGGATTATTATTTGTACTCACAAAAACATACTTGCTATTGATGAGTCGTCTATTTTTTAATAACTCAACAGCCTCATCATTTAATAACAGCGATCTTGCTTTGCCATTTTTTGCAATATCGTTGCTTACTATAGCTATTTTGTTTTGAAAATCTATCTTATCCCAAGTTAATGATAAAATCTCAGTTCGTCTTGCTCCAGTTAATAACGCAAATAAACAAACATCACGCAACCATCCTAGAGATATATTTCTTAACAATTCTTGAGCTTGTTGCTTTGTTACCCATCTAACCCTAACTTTTGGTTCTTTCTGTTTTCCGACGTACGGAACGGAGGAAATCCAATTGTTCTTTTGAGCTAGACTCAACGCCCTAAGTATTGTTTTGCGATATTTATTTATTGTAGCTGGTGCTAATGGTTTTTTATTTTTCGCGTTATGTGTTGGCAGATTATTATCTATCATTTCACCGGTAATCGATGACAAATTTTTACCACCAAAAATAGCGCGCCAATATTTTGCATGACGAACTTTAGTTGCATAATCGTTTTGGTCTTTTCCGTTATTTAGTAGTAACAATAAAGCTTCGTCAAATGTACGTTCTAAACGCTTATCAAGTCGGCTTATTGCCCACATTTCATGCTTTACTTTGTCATGATATTCCTGAGCGAGTTTTTTATCACTCACCCCAGTAGAGCGTCTAATTCGTTCGCCGCTTGGCGTGCGGATGTCGATATAATAGACGCCATTTCTCTTTGATAATGACATTTTTTAATCTCCTTTTTGTCATTAACAAGAGCTAGCCGAATAACATTATTATTTCTTTTCTTGCTCTCGTCTATGTAATTTTGTAAATCTGATTCAGATATGCGCCAAAAGCCCCCGATTTTGTACATGTGATATTTTGCAGGATTTGCTCGTACCGTATGTTCAGATAGCTTCAATGTTTTTGCCACATATCGCATATCATGCAGCGGTGTCATTATTTACCCCTATAATCTTTTCTCATCTCTCATCAACAAATAAAACTTAGTAATTTGCTGTGTTTATTCAATTATTTGGAATCAACTTCATTTTTTCAATATTAAGTATTTCTGCGACTTGATTGTACGTTTCAATTAAATCATTAATTTCTTCGTTCCAGCGACCACAATAAATATGTTCACCTTTATTTATTTTATAATTAACAATAATTTCATTTTGAGCACATAGCAATTCATTTAATAAATCACATGAAACAGTTACTGTAGCTTTTTTAGTCATAATTATTCTCCTTATCTTTCTATATAAATCAGTATATTACGTCAATGCTCAACATTACATAACCATCTCTCAAATACTCTGCATCATCTAAAATGTGAGAGATGATAACGCTACATTTACGACCTGTACGATTACCGCTCTTAGTCAATTTCATACAAATTCAGAATATCCCCGACCTTGTAATTGCGATCGTTGTAGCGTATTTCAGCTTTTTTCTGACATCGAGCAACGTCCATGAAATATTCAGATTTTATTTTTAATTCGTGTGTAGTCATGATTGGATTCACCTTTAATATTTCGCCAAATTTGGCGTTAATTAATAAAACGGGTGTTCGTAATTTATACTTTGATTCCCCAAAATTGGTGAATCAAAGATAAAAAATGCTCTCTCAATTATTTCATTGCACGCCAAATAATCAGCGCAGATATTTGTAATAAATTAATAGAATAGGGTGGTTGTTCAGTGAGTTATTAACAGATTTTGTGGGTAACTTTATAAGTCATTGATTAAAAAGGAATCTCATCATCTATAAACTCATTTTGCTGAGCTGATGTTTGTGGTTTATGTTGTTGTGCTGACTGATTGCCGCTTTTGTCGAACGTTAACGCTTCAAAATCATCAACTATAAAATAAATGGCTGTTTTGTTGTTGCCTTGTTGGTCCTGCCATTTATCTGTTTTGTATCGAGTTGTAACACGAATAAAAGCACCTTTGCCTTTATCT
>NZ_LZHA01000068.1:0-641 GCF_001690335.1 Gilliamella sp. Gris1-4
TAATTCCTTTCTAACTTATCGTATCTAGTTGATATTGAACGATATTGCTTGATTCTAGCAAAGGCATTCTCGACTAAATGACGATAGCGATAAAGGCACCTATCCATACTGCTTTTATCTATATCCTTACCATAATTACGTTTAGCAATCACCGTTCGTCCGCCTTTTTGACGAACAAAGCACCGAAAAGGCTCGCTGTCATAACCTTTATCGGCTATCACTGTATTGACTTCATCGAGCTTTTCAACTAGGTTTTCTGCATAAGTGATATCATGTCGTTGTCCTTCAGAAAGCTCAAAACAAATAGGCAAACCACCACTATCAACCGCAAGATGAATTTTAGTTGAATTACCACCACAGCTCTGACCTATTTGCTCGGAATGCTCCGTTGCAGCGCCTGTACTATGTTGATGAGCCCTGATAATCGAGCCATCTAGGAACACCCATTCAAAATCCGCTAGTTGTGATAAATGTTTGAAAATATCAACTAATATTCCTTTTTTAGACCACAAATTAAATCATCTATAGACGGTGCTCCATTCACCAAATTCTTCTGGCAAATCTCGCCAAGGAATACCGGTTCTCATTCGGAAAAGGCTCCCTTCAAACGTCATCTCAGCTCGGATTTATTATAAACTCGG